>NZ_JAZEWV010000052.1:0-44940 GCF_036353415.1 Actinacidiphila polyblastidii | reverse complement strand
CATCTCCGGGGTGGACATCACGGTCACCCCGCCGGCCAGCGCCAGCGAGCACTCGCCGCTGCGCAGCGCACCGGCCGCCAGGTGCACGGCGACCAGCGACGAGGAGCAGGCGGTGTCCACGGTCACGGCCGGACCGTGCAGCCCCAGCACGTACGACAGCCGCCCGGAGAGCATGCTGGTCACGCTGCCGGTCATGGCGTAGCCCTCGACCTCGTCGCCGGCCCGCCGCTGCAGCTCCGCGTAGTCCTGGATGCTGACGCCGGCGAAGACGCCCGTGTCGCTGCCGCGCAGCGTGTCGGGCGCGATGCCGGCGTGTTCCAGCGTTTCCCAGGCGGTCTCCAGCAGCACCCGCTGCTGCGGGTCCATCGCCACCGCCTCGCGCGCCGAGATCCCGAAGAACCCGGCGTCGAAGGCGTCCGCGTCGTCCAGGAACCCGCCGGTCCGCGGCACCGACCGGCCCGCCGCCGCGGGGTCGGTGCTCAGCAGCCGTCCCAGGTCCCAGCCGCGGTTCTCGGGAAACCCGCCGGCCGTCTCCCGTCCTTCGACGACCACTTGCCACAGGTCGGCGGCCGAGCGCACCCCGCCGGGGAAGCGGCAGGCCATCCCGACGACCGCGATGGGCTCGGCCGCCGCGGCCTCGACGGCGCGCAGCCGTTCGCGTGTCTCGTACCAGCCCGCGGTGACGTGCCTGAGGCGGTCGAGGAGCTGTCGGTCGTTCGCCATGGTCACCATCCGTGCGGTGGGCGCGTGGTCGAGGCGGGGGCAGGGTCGGTCGCTCGGATCTCCGCGGCGGCGCGTGCGCCGCGCGGCGCGGGCCCGGTCACGACGGGAACTCGCGGTCGATGAAGGCCAGCAGGCGGTCGGCGTCCATATGGCGGGGGTCCTCGGTGGTGGCGGAGGGCGCCGCGCCGTATGCCGCGGGCAGCGGTCCGCCGCGCTCCACCCGCGTGCCGCCGACCGTGCGCTGGGCCGCGTCCGCGTCCGCGCTGCTGACCACGGACGGGCCGGCGCCCGTACGCGCGTCGGTCCCGGCAGCTGCGGGCCGCCCGGCCGTCAGCAGGCGGCCGATCTCGCGCGCCAGCGTGTACGGGGTGGGGTGGCTGAAGAGGATGCCGACCGGCAGCCGCAGCCCGGTCGCCGCGTCCAGCAGGTCGCGCAGCTCCACGGCCGCCAGCGAGCCCAGGCCGAGGTCCTTGAAGTTCAGCTCGGGGTCGATCGCGTCGCCCCCCGGATGCCCCAGGATCTCCGCGGCCTTGTCGCGGACGACGTCCAGGAGGTCCGCGCCCGGGTCGCCCGGGTCGCCCGGGTCGGCCACGTGAGCCGCGTGAGCCACGTGAGCCACGCCTGCCGGCTCCGCCGGAGCCGCCCGGCCCGCCAGGTCCGCGCCCGTTCCGGCATCCGCGCTCCCGCCGAGTTCGCCGCGCTCGCCGCGCGGACGGGCCGACGTGTCGTCGAGCCAGTGCCGTGCGCGCTGGAACGCATACGTGGGCAGCTCCACCCGCCGGGCCCGCAGCGGCGCGAAACAGGCCGCCCAGTCGGGGGAGCGGCCCCGGACGTGCAGCCGGGCGAGCGCGAGGGCCAGCGACTCCTCCTCCGGCTTGTCGGACCGCAGCAGCGCGATCGTCTCGGCCGGTGCACGCCGGTCCTCGCCGCCCCCGGGTACGGCCTGCTCCCTGCTGTCCCGTACGGACCCGGGCCCGTTCGCCGCGTCCCGGGCGAGGGCGGTGAGCGTCCCGTCGGGGCCCAGCTCCAGCAGCATGACCGCGCCGGCCTTCCGCAGCCCGCCGACCGCGCGGTGGAAGAGCACGGGATCGCGCATCTGCCGCACCCAGTACGCGGCGGAGGTCCACGTCGCGGGGTCCGCGCTCTCACCGGTGACGCAGGAGACGAGCGGGACGGCCGCAGGACGCGGGCGCAGCCGCTCCAGCACCGCGTGCAGACCCTCGCGGAGGGCGTCCATGTGCGCGGAGTGGAAGGCACGGTCGACGCCCAGCCGCCGGGTGCGGCGGCCGGCCGCGTGCCAGTGCGCCGCCTCCGCGGCCACCGCGTCGGGGTCCCCCGAGACCACCACCGCCGCCGGGCCGTTGACCGACGCGATCGCCACCTGCTCCTCCCGGCCCGCGAGACGCGACCGGACCTCCTGCTCGGTGGCCTCCACCGCCGCCATCGCACCCGGCCGGCCGAGCCGCTGCATGAGCCGGCCGCGGGCGGCGACCAGCGTGCAGGCGTCGTCCAGGTCGAAGACCCCGGCGAGGTGCGCGGCGGTCACCTCGCCGAGCGAGTGTCCTGCGAGCACGTCCGGCCGCAGGCCCAGGTCCTCCAGCAGCCGGTGCAGGGCCACTTCGAGGGCGAACAGGGCCGGCTGGGTGTGGTCGGTCCGGTCCAGCAGAGCCGCGGCGGGCGTGCCGGGGGCCGCGAAGAGCACGTCGCGCAGAGGGAGTTCCAGCTGCCCCTCGAACCGTGCGCACACCTCGTCGAGCGCGGCCGCGAACACCGGCCTGGACGCGTACAACTCGCGTCCCGCGCCGGGTCGTTGGCTGCCCTGTCCGGCGCAGAGGAAGGCCAGGCCGCCGGGCGCGGCCCGTCCGGTGACGACGCCGCGAGCGGACGTGCCCTGGGCCAGGGCGGCCAGCGCGCCCCTGAAGTCCGCGGGCCGTCGGCCCAGGACGACCGCCCGGTGGGCGAAGGCGCTGCGGGTCACCGCCAGGGAGAACCCGACGTCCGCCGCGGACGGGCCGGGGACGGCCTCGCGGTGGGCGAGCAACGCGGCGGCCTGCGCGGACAGCGCGGGGGCGTCGTACCCCGACAGCGGCCAGGCCACCACAGGCGGTTCGGCCGGGTCACCGCTTTCCGCGGCGTCCGGCCCCGCGCCGCCCGCTCCGGCCCGGTCTCTGTCCGCCACGTCGTCAGCGGCGGCGTCCGCGGACTCCCGCGGCGCTTCCGCCAGCACCAGATGGCAGTTGGTGCCGCCCATGCCGAAGGCGCTCACCCCCGCCACCAGCCGGGCCCGCGCGTCGGGCCACGGCTCGCTGCGCGTCAGAACCCGCAGGTTGAGCGCGTCCAGGGGGATGTCCGGGTGCGGCGTGGCGAAGTGCGGGCCCGCGGGCAGCTCCCGCCGGGCCAGCGCCAGAGCGGTCTTCACCACCCCGACGGCGCCCGCGGCCGCCTCAAGATGGCCCACCACGGTCTTGGCCGAGCCCACCGGCAGCGGCCGTCCCGCAGGGCGCGCCGCACCCACCACGGCGCCGAGCGCGGCCGCCTCCACCGGGTCGCCTCTGCGCGTACCGGTGCCGTGCAGCTCCACGTACTGGACGTCGGCGGGGTCCACTCCGGCGCGTCGGCAGGCGCGCCGCAGGACCCGCTCCTGGCCGGCGCGGGCGGGCGCGGTGAGGCCGTCGCCGCCGCCGTCCTGGCCGACCGCGCCGCCCAGGACCACGCAGTACACGCGGTCACCGTCGCGGACCGCGTCGGCGTGCCGCTTGAGCACCACCACCACGCCGCCCTCGCCGCGTACGAAACCCGAGGCGCGTGCGTCGAAGGTGAACGACCGCCCGTCCGGGGACAGAGCGCCCGTGCGGGCCATGCCGAGCGCGCTCTCCGCGGCTATCGCGAGGCTGACGCCGCCGGCGAGCGCGGTCCCGGCGTCGCCCCTGCGCAGGGCCTCGCACGCCTGGTGGACGGCCACCAGTGAGGAGGACTGCCCGCTGTCCACCACCAGGCTCGGCCCCCGCAGCCCGAGCACGTACGACACGCGGTTGGCGATCATGGCGCGCTGGGTGCCGGTGGCGGTGTGCTCGGTGACCGCGGCGGGGCCGCGCCGGTCGGCCAGCAGCGCGTAGTCGCCGGAGGCGGCGCCGAAGAGGACCGCGGTGTCGCTGTCCCGCAGCGCGGCGGGCACGAGGAAGGCGTCCTCCAGCGCCTCCCAGCTCAGCTCCAGCATCAGGCGCTGCTGCGGGTCCATGGTGGCCGCCTCGCGCGGCGAGACGCCGAAGAAGGCCGCGTCGAAGGTGTCCACCCGGTCCAGGAAGCCGCCGTGCCGGATCGCGCGCGTCCCGGCGTCGTCCGCGCCGCCGGGGAGCCCCGCCGCGGGGTGGTCCTCCCAGCGGCCCTCGGGCACGGCCGTGACCGCGTCGCCGCCGGACCGCAGCAGCCGCCAGAAGGCGGCGGGGCCCGAGGCGCCGGGCAGCCGGCACGCCATGCCCACGAGGGCGACCGGGTCGTCGTCCACGGCACTCACCACAACTGCTCCCCTCGTCGATTCGGTCGGATCGCGGCGCCCGGCGGCCCCGCCGGCTCCGTCGTCCTCTCGCCCGCACCCCGTTCCCGCCACCGGCACGAGCGGCGGGCGCGGCGCCGTCCGGTGGCGCCGGGCGCCGGGCCGTCAGGCCGCGGGAAGGCCCCGCTCCGTCAGGTCGGGCCGCCGCAAGGGGCCGTCAGCCCGCGTACGCGACGCCCGCCCCGCTGAGCGGGGCCAGCCGTTCCGGGCCGAGCGAGGCACGCAGCGCCGGATCGGTGACGCCCAGGCCGCGCTCGGGAGCCAGCGCGAGCACCCCGACCTTGCCGAGGTGCGCGTTGGACTGCACCAGGCGGGCGGCTTCCCCCACCTCCGCCAGCGGGTACACCCGGGAGACGGCCGACCCGATCCGGCCGAGCTGCACCAGCCGGATGAACTCCCGCATCTCCTGCAGGTTCGCGATGTGGCTGCCGATGATCCGCTTGAGGTTCATCCACAGGTAGCGGTTGTCGTACACGTGCCGGAACCCGGTGCTCGACCCGCAGGTGACGACCGTGCCGCCGCGGCGGACCACGAACACCGAGATCCCGAAGGTGGCGCGTCCGACGTAGTCGAAGACGACGTGCGGGTCCTCGCCCACCGCCGCGCGGATGGCCCGGCCCAGCCGCTTGCCCGCCTGGATGTCGCGGTCCGCGTCCTCGGCCTGCGTGCCGCCGGGCGCCGAACCGCCCTGCACGGCGTCGCCCATTCCCAGCTCGCTGCGGTCGATGACCACGTCGCAGCCCAGCCGGCGCAGCATCGCGGCGCGCTCCGGGGAGCTGACGACGCCGACCGGGATACCGCCGCCGTTCTTCACCAACTGGACCGCGTACGAGCCGAGTCCGCCGGTGGCCCCCCAGATCAGGACGACGTCGCCCTGCTTGATCCGCGCCCCGTGCTCGCCGACGAGCATGCGGTAGGCGGTTCCACCGCACAGCGGCACGCAGGCCGCTTCCTCCCACGTCATGTGGGCGGGTTTGGGGAGCAGTTGGCTGGCGCGCGCCACGCAGTAGTGGGCCAGCGCGCCGAAGTTCGTCTCGAAGCCCCAGGCCCGCTGCTCGGCGCCCATCATGCCGTCGCCGTGCGTGCCGGGCTCCTGGTCGTCGATGTGGGCGGGGCTGATCACGACCCGGTCGCCGATCCGCCAGCGCCGTACACCGCTGCCGACCCGTACGATCACGCCCGCGCCGTCGGAGCCCACCACGTGGTGCGGCAGGTCGTGGCGGGCCGCGTGGGCGTCCTGCCGTCCGTAGCGGCGCAGGAACTCGAAGGTGGGGATCGGCTCGAACATCGCCGACCAGACGGTGTTGTAGTTGATGGAGCTGGCCATCACCGCCACGATCACCTCGTCGGGGGCGATCCGCGGCATCGGCACCGGGCCCAGACGCAGCGACCTGCGCACGTCCTTGTCCGCGGCGCCCGCGAAGATGCCCACGTCCTCGGCTCTGAGGTGCGCGGCGAGATAGGTGTCGGGCAGCGGTGTCGCGGCCAGCCGCTCGGCCGGCTCGCCGGCCAGTACGGCCGCGCTCAGCGCGTCCACGCGGGTATCCCTCCCGCGAGGCCGGCCGCCCGGCGGCCCGGAACCGGCCGCGCCGAAGGCGCCGGTGCCGCGACGGGCGGCCGCCCGTGCGGGGCGCGTCCGGGCGGACACGCGGCGGGGCGATGCCGGGTGGAATCCGCGTGCAGTCGTGACTTCGCGGTCACTGGGTTCCCCTCCCTGAAAAACACGAACCACCGGTGCCTGCGTTCGTCTCGCGCGGCCCACCTTTGCAGGACGAGTTGGGCGCGGACTTCTTCTGTCTTGCTCTGCCCGCCCTTTTCTGTCTCCCCATGGCAAGATCCGGAGCGCCCGCCGCCGCATGAGTGATTCCATGGGAAAAGGCCGGTGATGTGGTCAATAAGTCCGCAGGGCTGATATATGCACCAAAGCGTCGGCGGCCTGCGGGCGGGTCGGGCCGAGCGCCGCCGGACGGCTGTGACCTGCGGCTTTGAGTCCCGTGGGGAGGGTATGCCGGAATCCCTTCGTATACGGGCAGGGGGGTGCCGCGCCGCGGGCGTATTCGCGGCCCGGCGCGCGAATCGGGTGGATCCCGGAGAGGGCGGAGATCGCGGAGAGCCGAGAACGGCGACTCGTCGCAGTCGGCGATAGGGATACGGCGAAGCGCCGGCGCGGAACGGAACGATGTCTTCCATATTCTCGCCGGCCGGCCGACCTTTGCGTTCGCCCGCCGACAGCTCTTGCGGCTCTTCTCCGGAAGGCCCCGTTTACCGCCGCGTCATTTTCCGGGCGGCGGCGCCGGACGGCCTGCGGTCGTCCGGACGTGTCGGGCGGCGCGACCTGGAGAGAAACGGCATGCCTCGACGCGCCCGTCGAGGGAAGCAGCAGTGTGTGAAGACCGGTACGGCGACCGCGACCGACCGTGACCGACGGCCTGACCGCCCCGCCCCGCCCTGGAGAGTGCAGTGACCCTGTCCGAGACCAGCCCATCCCCCTCCCCGCTCGACGCCCCTGTCGATGACGAGACGAACCAGGCGAAGGAGGTGAACGAGGCGCGCAAGCAGCGCATGCGGCGGCGACTGGAGCGGCTGATCGGTGTGGCCGCCACCGAGGGCAACGCGCTGCGCCCCCTGCGCAACGGCGACAGGATCTTCCCCGTGATGCTCGACGCCGTCCGCGGCGCCCGGCACACCATCGACATGATGACCTTCGTCTACTGGAAGGGCCAGGTCGCCCGTGACTTCGCCACGGCGCTGGCGGAACGGGCCCGCGCGGGGGTGCGGGTGCGACTGCTGCTCGACGGCTTCGGGGCCAGGGAGATCGAGCGGGACCTGCTGGAGACGATGGACGACGCCGGGGTCCACGTGGTCTGGTTCCGCAAGCCGCTGCGGCTCTCCCCGTTCAAGCAGAACCACCGCTGCCACCGCAAGGCCCTCATCGTCGACGAGCAGGTCGCGTTCACCGGCGGCGTCGGCATAGCCGAGGAATGGTGCGGCGACGCCGCCGGGCCGCAGGAGTGGCGCGACACCCACATCGAGGTCCGCGGTCCCGCCGTCGACGGCATCGCCGCGGCCTTCGCGCAGAACTGGGCGGAGTCGCACCACGACCTGTACGACGAGCGCGACCGGTTCGCCGAACAGCCGCAGCCCGGAACCTCGACGGTCCAGGTGGTCCGCGGGTCCGCCAGTATCGGATGGCAGGACATGCAGACCCTGCTCCGCGTCGTCATCACCTCCGCCGAGGAGCGGCTGCGGCTGTCCACCGCGTACTTCGCGCCCGACGCGTTCTTCATCGGGCTCCTGTGCGACGCCGCGCGGCGCGGCGTCGAGGTGGAGATCCTGCTGCCCGGGCCGTACACCGACCAGCGTGTCTGCCAGATCGCCGGGCAGCACCACTACGCGGCGCTGCTCGCGGCCGGGGTCCGCATCCGGCAGTACCAGCCCACGATGCTGCACACCAAGATCCTCACCGTCGACGGTGTGACCTCCCTCGTCGGATCCAGCAACTTCAACCGCCGCTCCATGGACCACGACGAGGAGGTCATGCTCGCGGTGCTCGACGAGCGGCTGACCGCCGAACTCGACGCCGACTTCGAGGAGGACCTGCGGCGCAGCGTGGAGATCGACCCCGCCCGATGGCGCCGCCGCCCCCTGGTGCAGCGCCTCAAGGAGGCAGCGGTCCAGCCCGTCCGCCGCTTCCTGTGAGGCCGCGCGGCGAGGCACCGGCGACCGGGCTCCCCGGGCCCCGGCCCGCGGGCCGCGCGGTCCGAGCGGCAGGCCGCGGATCGCCGCGGCCGGCGGCTTCGGCCGCCGGCCGCCGGCCGGGCGGCAGTTGGTGCGGGTGCGGCGGGTGGGAATGTCGCTTTGCGCCCGTCCTGTCGGTCGCCGACGGTATGGTCGTGGTCACGGGCAGGGCGCCGCCGGGCGCTCCGCCGGGGGTGCGACGCGGCCGGGGGGCCGTCCCAGGGGGACCGATGACCACCACGATCACGTCCGGGGGAGTCGACTGGGCCGGCCGGCTGCGCACCGGTCTCGTCGACCGGGTCGAGAGGTCGTTCACCGGACAGCGCGAGATCGTCGAGACCGCGGTGATCTGCCTGCTGGCCGGCGGCCATCTGCTCGTCGAAGGACCGCCCGGCAGCGGGAAGACGACCCTGGCGCGGGCGGTCGCCGCCGCCCTGGCACCCGCGCCGGGGACCGACGCGTGGCGCCGCGTCCAGTTCACCCCCGACCTGCTGCCCGCCGAGATCACCGGCTACGAGCAGCCGCTGCTGACCGGCGGCGCCGCGCCCTTCAGGCCGGGCCCGCTCTTCGCCCACGTCGTGGTGGCCGACGAGATCAACCGTGCCTCGCCGCGCACCCAGTCCGCGCTGCTGGAGGCCATGGAGGAGCGCCGGGTGACCGTCGCCGGGCGCACCCACCGGCTGCCCGACCCGTTCTTCGTCGTCGCCACCCAGAACCCCGTCGACCTGCACGGCACCTACCTGCTGCCCGAGGCCGAACTCGACCGCTTCACCGCCCGGGTCGCCGTGGGGTACCCCTCACGCGCCGCCGAGACGGCGATCGCCGCGGGCCGGCTCACCGAGCCGGAAGGCGCGGGGCCGCCCCACCTGCGCGCCGAGGACGTCCTCGCGGCGCGGGAGGCCACCGCCGCGGTCGCCGTCACGGACGCTCTCGTCGGATACGCGGTGGCGGTCGCCGAGGCCACCAGGACCGAGGACGCCCTGGTGGGCGGCGTGAGCGTACGGGCCACCCGCGCGCTGGTCGCGGCAGCCCGTGCCCGCGCCTTCCTGGACGGGCGCGGCCACGCCGACGCCAAGGACGTCCAGCGGGTCGCGGTGGCCGTGCTGGCGCACCGGGTCGTACCGTCCGGGCGGTCCGGCGGCGACGCGGCGGCGGTGATAGGCGACCTGCTGACGCGCGTGCCCGCACCGGAGAACGCCGCGTGCGCCCCCTGAAACAGCGGCCCCGCGGATGGCCGATGGTGCGGACGGTGCCGCCGGACACGGCAGCGCGGGTGCGGCTCACCGGGGCCGGCCGGTGGACCGCCGGTGTCGGGACGGCCGCGACGGTTCTCGGGGGCGCGGGCGGCCAGAGCCCCGTCTTCGCCTTCGGCGTCGCCGCGTTGGCGGCGTGTGCCGGCGCCTGGACGAGCCAGCGCGTCGGCAGGCGTCCGCGCATCGTGCCCGAACCGCCGCCCGCCGCGTCGTACACCAGGGGCGAGCCGCTGACCGTGCGGTGGGCCGGCGACGGCACGCGCACCCGCCGCGTCGGGCCGCTGACCGTGCACGCGGCGCTGCACGGCGTGCTGCCGGACGGCGGGCAGGAGACCGTCGGCCTCACCCCCGGCCTCGGCCCCCGCGCCGCCGTGCCGGCATTGCCGCGCGGGGTGTGGCGGCTGGGGCCCGCCGTCGCCGAGTACCGCGACACGCTCGGCCTGGCGGTGCGCCGCGCCGCGCCCTCGTCGCCGTCGGGCCCGTTCACCGTCCGTCCCCGGACGGCCGGCGACCTGCCCTGGATCGCCGAGGCCCACGACGCGCACGCGTCGGGCGCGGCTCGCCTGGACACCGACGACGCGTTCGAGATCCGCGCCCCGCGCCCGTTCCTCCCCGGCGACGACCTGCGGTTCGTCGATCACCGGGCCAGCCTGCTCACGGGCGCGTACCAGGTCCGCGAGGTGCGGGGCGGGGGCTCCGCGCCGGCCGTGGTGCTGCTCGACACGGCGGCGTGCGGCGCGGAGTTCGAGACCGCGGTCGACTGCGCGGCGGCGGTGGCGGTGGGCGTGCTGCGCCTCGGCCGGCCGGTGCTGCTCTGCGGAGCGGGCGCCGGCGCGGCGCGCGGCGGCGATGTCCTGCGCGTCGACCCCGCACCGGGCGCCGCCGACCACGTCCTCGACCTCTACGCCCGGGTCCGCACGCGCCCCGATGCGTCACCGGCCACCCTCGCCCGGACCGTCGCCGGCCTCGGCGGCGGCGCCCTGGCCGTCCTCGCGACGCCGCGCGACCCTGCCGTGTGGCGGCCCGCGCTCACCGCGCTCAGTGCCCGACGCGCGACGGTGATCTGCCTCCATGCCACCCGCGCGGCCTCCGCGGACGCGCCGCAGCCCGCGCAGGCGCCGGGTTTCCGCGTCGTGCGGGTCGCCTCCGTCGAGGATCTCGCCGCGCCGCTCATCCCCAGGCACCGGGGTGCGGCAGCCGGCGGCCTGCGCGGAGGCCGGCTGTGACGGCCGGACACAACGCGCAGGGGATCGTGCTCGCGGCGGCGGTCACCGTGCTGGCCGCGACCGTGCTCGGCACGGCCCGCGGGCGCCCGGCGGCCGGCCGGTGGCGGGTGGCGGCAGCGGCACTCGCCGCGGCGAGCGTCGCCGCCTGCGCGGCGATCGTGCCGCTGCCGCCGCTCGGACGCCACCACGACGTGGTGACGGCGCGTCAGGACGTTCGGCCCGAGGTCGATCCGCTGTCCCGTCTCCCGCGATGGTCCGCTCTCGGCCGCACGCCCGTCCTGCACGCGTCGTTCGCGTCGCCGCCCGGTGCCTCGGCCCTGCTGTGGCCCGTGCTGGCGTACGACGCCTACGCGCCCGCGACGGGCTGGCGGACGTCGCCGCGGCTGATCCCGCTGCCCCCTTCGGGCTCCGGCGGCAGCCGGGTCGAGGTCCGCCTCGAAGAAGCCGAACGCCTCGTGCCGCACCCCTTCTCCGTGCACGCCGCGTCGCCCGCGGGGACACGCGCGGACGGCGCCACCGAGGCACTGCGGCTCGCGCGGGCCGGCGCCTCCTACACCGTGACGTTCTCCGTGCACGGGAGCGCCGCCGGTCCGCCCGCCCCGGCGCCCGCCGCCATTGCCTGCACGGAGCCCGAACTGCGGTCCCTGGCCGGGCGGGTGGACCGCTCGGCGTCGCTGGGGGAGCAACTCGCCGCCCTTGAGCGCTTCCTCGCCGCGACCACGGTGGTCACGCCGTACGGCAGGGCGGCGCCTGACGACAGCTGCGCCGCGGTGGCCGCCGTCCTGCGCACCGGGCGCGGCAGCGGCGACCAGATCGCCACCGCGTTCGCGCTGGCCGCCCGGATGCTCGGGGCGTCCAGCCGCGTGGCGGTCGGCTTCGCCCCCCGGCGCGCGGTCGGCCCGAAGGGCCGCCTGGACATCGTGGGTGGCGACGCGGCGGCCTGGCCGCAGATCGCCTCCGCCGGCGGGACCTGGCTCGACTACTGGCCGCAGCCCGCGCGTGCGGCGGACGGCGGTACGGCGGGCCGGACCGGCACGGCCGCCGAAGGCGGCAGCACCGCGGCGGACCCGGTCCGGCCGGCGGCGGACGGCCACGCCCGCTCCTGGCTGCTGCCCGGCCTCTGCGCCGCAGCCGCGTCGGCGGTGCTCGCGGCGGGCGCGACGGCTGCCGCCGTGCGGCGGGGCCGGGCGCGGCGCCACCGGCAGCGGCGGCCGGAAGCGGCGTCCACGGCGGGACAAAGTCCCCGCGCGCGGGTCCTCACCTCGTGGCAGGAGGCGTTGCGGGCCTCGGTCGAGTGCGCAGGACCGGCCACGACGGCCCGGGACGTCGCCGAGGGGAGCCCGCCGCCCGCCTTGGGCGAGCTGGCGGCGCTGGTCGACCGCGTGCTCTACGTCCCGCCCGCCCGAGCCGGTGAGGCGGACGCGGCGCGTGCCGAGGAACTCGCCGCGGCGGCCGCCGTCCGGTCCCACCGTGAGGCGAGCGACGAGCGGCGGCGCGCACGGAGGTTCAGCAGGCGGCCTTCGCGTTGACGGTGACGGAGTCCAGCGGCACGGCGTCCGAGGGCGGGGTGACGGAGCGACCCTGCTGCCACCTCGCGACGGCCGCCGCGTCGTGGGCGGGCAGCCAGTAGGTGAGGATCTGCAGCGGGCCGTGGTCGCGACAGGTCTGGTAGGCCATCAGGTCCTTGGTCCACACGCCGTCGCCGACGTCCTTGGCGGTGGTCAGGCGGACCGGGTAGGTGGCGTACAGCGGCGGGTGGAGCTGCGCGCCGCCCCTGCCGTTGCCGAGGATCTTGACGAAGACCCACACGTCGCCCTGCGACCCGTCCTCGGCGGGGTAGGCCGGTACGGCGAGTGTGACGTCGAAGTACGGTGCGGTCACCTTGCCGCCGGTGCACGGCGTGACGAAGGCGGCACTGATGCCGTGCACCTTCTTCGGCGGGGTGCAGGTCCTCGGGCCCGGCGGGGTCGTCGGCGCCGTCGGCGTCGCCGGGGGAGGGGTGGTGGGGGACGTCGAGGCCACCGTGGGTGTGGGTGGGACGGCCGCTGCCGCGGACACCGTCCCACCGGGACCGCCGGAGGCGGCCGAGGTGACGGACCGCGACGAGCCCGCCGACGGGCCGGAGTCCGAGGAACTCGTGTGGAGGACGATCGCGAGGACGGGGGCGACGATGCCGATGACGGCGATGGCGATCGGCCCCGACCAGGCGCTGAGGGTCCGTCGCAGGCCGGGGTCGGGCGCACCGGAACCGGAACGGGAACGGGAGCCCGGGGCGGTGGCCGGGCCCGGCGGGAAGGCCGTGTCCGGAACGCTGGGTGCGGCAGGCGGCTCGGGCACGGACGGACCGGTCGGCGTGGTCGGCGTGGTGTCCCCACCGCCCGCGGCGGCGTCGGAGGCGGTGGGTTCCTGGTTCTCGGACATGCGGCATCGTCCTTTCGGCACCGGGTCGGTGGAAGGTGAGAGGGTGCGGGTGGCGGATGCGGGGTGCGGGGTGTGCCCGCGGTGGGCGTCGAGCCGGGGTCAGCGGGCATCGGCCGCCGCAGCGCCGATCCGCGGCGAGCCGGGCGGCTCGCCGGACGCGGCCGGCGTGGCGGAGGACGCGGCGGGTGGCTCGGATGCCGGCGTCCGGGTGGTGGCCGGGGGTGTCGAGGCCGGGGGCGTGGTGGGCGGTTCGCTCGGCGGGGGTGTGGTCGGTCCCGCCCCGGTGGGAGGGGTCGTCGGCGGGGTGCTGGGCGGGCCGGTCGATGGTGTCGGTGTGTCCTGCGACGGCGGCCCTGAGGTGCAGGGCGCGTCGTCGCGCCTGTTGACCGTGACCTCGTCCAGCAGCGCGGTGCCCGCGGGCAGGTGGGCGATGGCTTTCCCGCCCACCCACGTCGCCTCCGCCTCCCGCGCTCCGGCCGGTGTGAGCAGGTAGACGCCGAGCATGGTCCGGCCGCGGTCGTGCCGGCACGGCGTGCCGACCCGGACGTCGTGCGTCCACAGACCCGCGTGGGCACCGAGATTCGTCGCCGCGGAGATGCCGCCGGGGACGAGTCCGAACACCGGGCGCTCCTTGATAGGGCCCTGCCGGTCGGTCAGCACGGTCTGGAGGAAGGCGAGAGCGCCCTCGCGGGCGGTGGGATAGGCGGGGACGCGGATGATCGGCCACGGATAGAGCGGCACGGTGGAATTCTCGCAGGGGTGGACGAAGGAGACGTGGAATCCCCGGGCAGCCCGCGGCGAACCGCACGACGAACGCGGATGACGTCCCCCAGGGGAGTCGCCGGCGCCCGCAGCGCGCCCCGGGCTCGATCGGCCGCCTGCCGGCCCGGCGGCCGAGTCACCGGACGCACGGTCCGACGCAACGCCGCCGGTAGCCCCGGAGGAGGCCGGCGACCCGCTTGCCGGCCCGCTGGTCGAGGGTTCGCCGCCGCCGGCCGCGGGGTCCTCGGTGTCCGTCGGAGCGGGAGCGGAGGACGGCCCTGACGGCGGTGCGGACGGTGGCGCGGAAGGCGGCGCCGCGACGAGACGCAGCTCGTCCGCGATCACCGGTGACGGATGGACGCGCGCCCCCCACTCAAGGGTGAGCCCGACCGCGACGCACGCCACCGTGCACGCCGCGACGGCTAATCGTGAGTCACGCAGACCCGCCATATGGCATCCCCCCCGGGAAACCCGTACGTCCGTAGCAGAGAATCGATGACCGGTTCTTTGCCGAAAGTCTAACGACGGAGGCAACTCCGTCGCAGGTTTTCCGGTGACCGCGCTCGCATTCCGACGTCGCGGAATTCCGTTCCGCGGCACAGGAGTTGCCAGCCGTGTCCGGCCTTACCCGTGAGCCGAATGGGGCCGAAGGGATCGGCGCCCGCTTCCCGTCTCCGGACCCGCGCGTGTCGTCCGGCTCCCGCGGTGTCTCGGACCGTCGCGGCGGCTGCCCGAGCGCTGCCGGCGCCGCCCCCGGCTGACAGTCTCCGTATGTGCCGTACGGCGATGAACGGCACCGTCACGCCGATCAGATTGCAGTACGCCACCGCCGCGTAGAAGCCGTCCGCACTGCCGGCGGCGTGTGCCGCGGCCGCGCTGACCGCGACGATCAGGCCGAAGTAGGTCGCGTTGAGCAGGATGGCCCGGTAGCCGCCGCCGGTCTCCTCCATGACGGTCAGCGAGGCGAGCACGGGACCCTGGACGGCGTAGGTGAACGCCACGGCGCCCAGATAGCCGCCCGCAGCCGCGGACACCCCGGCGTCGCCGCCGATCAGCCGTGCCAGCGGGTCGTGCACCGACCACACCAGCACCGCGAGCACCACGTAGGTCAGGACCGTGACCTCGATGCCGCCGCGCATCGATTCCCGTATCAGCCGCCATTCGCCCGCCCCGCGTTGCTGGTTGATGGTGAGCGCGGTGGCCGTGCCCAGGACCGTGGCCGGCAGCAGTACGACGTTCTGCAGCGTGGAAGCGACCGTGAACCCGCCACGGCGTTCTCCCCGGAGAGGCGGCGATGACCAGGTCGCGACGCGGCCCCTCGGCCCGCCTCCGTGCCCGCGCGGCGGCGTCGGGCGAGTGCCCGCGCCGGCCAGGGCCCAGGGAGACGGCGTGTCAGGCGGCAGCCGACTGGTGGGGCGTCAGCAGCGCGACGAGTTCGCGCCGGCTGCGCACGCCGGTCTTGTCGAAGACCGACTTCAGGTAGTCCTGGACGGTCGCCGGTGTGATGGCCAGTGAGCTGGCGATGTCGCGGGTGCTGAGGCCCCGGACGACCTGGACGACCACGGCCCGCTCGCGGGGGGAGAGAGCGAACGCGAGCAGCGCCGTCGACATGATCTCGGTGGCGGTCGCCGGCACGACCACCAGGGCGACGTACCCGCCCGGTCCGCCTCCCATCGTGGAGGTGTGCAGGGTGAGCCACTGGCCGGACGGCATGCAGAGGCTCACCGGCGGCAGTTCACCGGAAGGACCGTCGACAAAGGCTCTGCGGGCCTTTTCGGCCATCATCTCGAATGCGCTCGGCAGACCGGAAGGAAGGCGCACGTCGTCCGTGGTGTCCGCGATCATGGCCTGTGCACGCTGATTGGCGAAGACGACCCGGTTGTCGCCGGCCAGTATCGCGACGGCGGGTTCACTCCGGGCGGCCTGCTTCATCGCCAGCAGGGCCGCCCACAGCAATTGGGTGCGCAGGAGTACGGCAAGAGGCCGAGCGATCCGCTCGGCAAGGCGTAAGTCCTCTCCGGTGTACGCGGGCGCACCGGCCTCGCGTATGAACGAGGCCGATCCCCAGGTTGTGCCCTGCAGATCGAAATTGATCCGCAGTTCGTCCGCGAAGCCGTACGGCGAGAGTGCCTCGCGGTAGCGCACGCTGCGCTCCGGCCGGCCTCCGGTGCTGCTCACGAGGCTGGTGGCGGCCCGTCCGCTGCGCCTGATGGCGTCGAAACGCGTACCGTCGTCGGCCCACAATTCCAGCCGCAGGATGAGTGCGAGGCCGTGCGGATCAAGCCCGGAAGCCATGGTCGAGGTGATCAGACCGGTGGCCAGATCGACGCTGTGCCAGCAACTGGCCGTAAAACCTATTGCGTTCCGCAGCATCGGGGTGAGTCGTTCGACGATCTTATGCAAAGGCATCACCAGGTGGGAGAGCGAGTCGATTTCAGCCAGAAGAACGCGCCGTCTCTCTTCGTAAGCAGGCATGCTCAGCAGCATAAAAGATCGATATCCGCTTACCCATAAATCTGGGATACCGGAGCGCTGGCCGCACATGGAGCATGGGACTCCGCACCGCCCCGGACCCCTTCCGCCGCACCGGATCGCGGGAGTGGGAACTCTGTACCAACGTTCCACGCGAGGCCCCTTCGGCGCTCCGCGCAGCGCACACGGTTCAGGGAGAGGACTGCGACGTGCACCTCATGGACGTCCTGGCGTACAGACCGATACCGGCCTCAGCGGTGTTCTTCGGGCTCACCCGGCGCTGCCCGCTGACCTGCCGGCACTGCTCCACGGAGTCCCTGATGACCAGCGAGCAGCACCCGGAGCACATGTTCCGCCGCTTCGCCGGGACCTTCACCGCGGACGAGCACCCCGACCTGGTCCTGATGTCCGGTGGTGAGGTGATGCTCCGCCCCGAACTGGTCAAGGACATCGCGAACACCGCCCGCGCCGTCGGGGCCCGCAGCTACGCGCTGTCCGGGATGTTCTTCGCCCGCAAGCCGAGGATCGCCGCGCCCATCCGGGCGGCCATCGACGCGCTCGACCACTTCAGCGCCAGTCTCGACGTCTTCCACGAGGAGGAGGTCAGCCGGGCGCAGGTCTTCCGGGTCCTGCACGAACTCATCGACGACGGCAAGGACGTGAGCATCCAGCTCACCGGACTCGGCGCCGACGACCCCTACCTCGCCGACATCACGACGGCGGTGCGCAGGGAGTTCGACGACCGCGTCCCGATGCTGGTGGCCCCGCTCGCGCCGACAGGCCGCGCCGAGCAGTGGCTGACCCGCCCCGCGGCCGCCGCTCACCCGCACCCGCAGACCACCCTGCCGGCCCCCTGCTGGCTGTCGGCCTGGCCGGTGATCGGCTTCGACGGCCAGGTCACGTCCTGCGGCAACCAGGACGTGATGGACGGCAAGGTGCCGCTGCCTCCCCACCTCTACCTCGGCCACATCAGGACCGACGACTGGGCCACCATCAAGGAGCGGTGCCTGGCGTCCCCGATGGTCCGTGCGGTCAGGACCTACGGACCCTACTACCTGGCCGAGCGGTTCGGCGACGAACTCGCCTGCGACGGCTACTGCCAGACCTGCTGGAAGCTGTCCGGCGACGCCGCGACGCCCGCCCGCATCAAGGAGTTCGAGCTGCTGCCGGCGACCAGGGCGGTCGAGGACACCGCGCTGCGGATGGCCCGGCAGGCCGGCCCGCTCTCCTTCGCCCGCAGGTTCGGCATCACCCGCTACGCCGACCTGGTCAGCCTCGGATACTCCGCGACCAGGGAGGTGGCATGGTCCGACTGAGCCACGACCGCATCGGCCGCCTCCGGGACACCCCCGGCGCGACCGCCCTGCTCTTCATCACCGACCGCTGCCCGGTGGGCTGCGCCCACTGCTCGGTGGACTCGCGGCCCGACAGTCCCCGTATCACCGACTTCGCCCTCTTCGAGCAGATCGTGGACCGGCTGTGCGCCGACCCCGGCTACCAGATCGTCGGCATCTCCGGCGGTGAACCGTTCATCGAACGACGCGCGCTCACCTACGCCACCCGGCGGCTGCACGAGGCAGGCAAGCAGGCCGTCGTCTACACCAGCGGCTTCTGGGGGAAGGCCGGCGACCCGCCGCCCTGGATCCACCAGGTGCTCGACCACTGCGCCGCCGTCTACCTGAGCACCGACGCCTACCACGAGGCCGGCACCGGGCCGGGGCCGTTCGTGGACGCCGCCCGCGCCGTCGCCGCGCACGGACTGCCCATCGTGGTGCAGGTCGTAGCGGACCGCGGCATGCCGGAGCGCGCCGCCGACCTGCTCCACCAGGCGTTCGGCTCCGGCTGGCGTGAGCACGCCGAGGTGGTGCCCACCCCCGGGCTCGACCACGGGCGCGGCGCCGAGATCTACCACCGCGAAACCCGCAGCCCCGGCCGCGCGCTGGGCCACTGCACCCTGGTGAACGCACCGGTGGTGCGGTACGACGGCAGGGTCGCCGTGTGCTGCAACGAGTCGGTGCTGATGGGCGGCGGGCCGGCGGCGCTGCGCCGCGACTGCGCCGACGCGGAGGCGGTCGGCGAGGCCCTCGCGGACTTCCGGCAGGACCCGCTCTACCGGGCGATCGGCTCGGTCGACAGCTCCGTCCTCACCCGGCTCCCCGTCTTCGGCGACCTGGCCGACCGGGAGTTCTCCACCATCTGCGGACTGTGCTGGGCGATGACCCGGCGGGTCGGTGCGTCCGGAGAGTCCGGCACCGTACTGCGGTCCCTCGGCATCCTCACGGGAGGGACCGCGTGACGACGCACCAGCAACCCCGCACGGCGAGCCCCGCGCGACCGGCGCCACTGTCGAACAGCGCCGCGCTGCGGGCCAAACTCGACCTGTTCATGCCCCGGTTCTTCGGTATGACGTCGCGGTTCTGGACCTCGTCCGACGTCCGCGAACGCTACCCCGCCTACCTGTCCATGCTGCACGGCGCCATCCGCTCCACCGTGCCGCTGATGGAACTGGCGCTGGAGCGCTCCCGGGCGCTCGCTCCGCAGGACCCGGTGGCCGCGGCCCTGGTGGAGTACTTCGGCAAGCACATCGGTGAGGAGCGGGGGCACGACCGCTGGCTCCTGCAGGACCTCGTCGCGATCGGCCGCGACCCCGGTGAGCCGTCGCGCGCGATGCCGCGCGGCAGCGTCGCCAACCTGGTGGGCGCCCAGTACTACTGGATCAGGCACCACCACCCGGTGTGCCTGATCGGGCACATCGCCGTCCTGGAGGGCTATCCGCCGTCGCCTGCCCTCGCGGACAACCTCCGCGAGGCCACCGGGTATCCGGCCGACGGCTTCCGCACCTTGCGCCGGCACGCCACCCTCGACGTGCGCCACCGCGACGAACTGCTGCGCACCCTGGACGAGTTGCCGCTGACCGCAGAGCAGGCGGCGGCGGTCGGGGTGAGCGCGCTGCACACGCTGGAGTCGGTGATCGCGGCCTTCGCCGAACTCCTCGCCGGTGCGCCCCCGGCCTCCTCCACCGGCCCAGCGGCCTGAGCGGCGTCGGGGGTCGGGGATGCGCACGCCACGTTCCAGCAGCCCGGAATCCGGGTCGGCGGGACTCTTCGCACCGCTGCGCCACCGCCGTTACCGGCTCCTGTTCGCCGGTCAGCTGCTGTCGGGTTTCGGCGACTGGGTCGACTACATCGCGCTGCTCGCCCTGGTCGCCTACCAGTGGCACACGGGACCCGGTGGCCTGGCACTGGTCACCCTGGCGCTGACGGTGCCATGGATCGTGCTCGGACCGGTCAGCGGGGTGTGGGCCGACCGGCTGCCGCAGCGCGCCACCATGGTCGCGTGCGACCTGGTGCGCGCCGTCGTCGTCCTGGGATACCTGGCGGCCCCCTCGCTGCCCGTCCTGATCGTGCTGGTGCTGCTGAAGACGTCGGTGAGCACGCTGTTCGGGCCCTCGCAGCAGTCCGCGGTCCGGCTGGTCGTCCCGGCCCGCGACCTGCTGGGGGCGTCGGCGCTGAGCACGTCGGTCAGCCAGTCGACCAAGATCGCCGGACCGGCCGTCGGCGCCGTACTGCTCGCGGTCGCCTCACCGTCGACGGCGTTCGTGGTGGACGCGGCCACCTTCGTCGGGTCGGCCGTGCTGCTGTCCCGGCTGCGTCTGGTGCGGCCCGCCCGCGAGGACGGGCCGAGCCCCCTTCCGGGCCGCTTCCGCCGGGAGCTGTCCGAGGGACTCGCGTACGTGGCCGGCAACCGGACACTGCGCACGGCCGTGACCGGCCTGTCCGCCACCGTGTTCCTGGTGATCGCCTTCGACACCCTCTCGCCGCTGATCCTCGCCCAACTGGGCCTGGGACAGTCCCAGTTCGGACTCACCGTCGGCTGCGTCGGGATCGGCGCCCTGCTGGGCACCGCGTTGGTGGGCCAGTGGGGGCAGCGGTGGAACCCGTTCGCGGTCCTGGGTTGGTCCCAGGTGGCGACCGGCGCGTGCGTCGCCGTGATGGGGGCGGCGGCGCTGGCCGGCACGCGCCAACCCGTCGCGGTGTGGATGGCGTTCGTGCTGGTGATCGGGTTCTGCTCGGCGGGGATACTGGTGATCTTCGGCTACCTCGTGCAGCGTTCCACACCGCAGCCGCTCATCGGACGGGTGGGCGCGGTGATCGCCGTGGTGCCCGCGGTGCTCCAGACCGCCGCCCCCACCCTGGGCGCCGCGGTGGCCTCCTCGGTCGGAACCGGGTGGGTCCTCGGCGCGGCCGGCGCCGCCCTCGCCCTGCTCGGCCTGTCCGGCCTGCTCCGGCCGCAGCACGACCCCGCCCCGAGCCCCTCCGATGCCGCCCCGAGCCCGTCCGATCCGGGCCCGACCGCCCAAGGACCGTTCGACGCCGTGGTCCAGGCCGAGCAGGCCCTGCTGGAGGAGGCCGAGGTGGTCGCCCACCTGGACACCTCCTCCGCGCAGGAGGCCGAGCCGCCTCGGGCCCCTCAGGCGTGGGCCCTGCGCGCCTGGAACGGCGACACACCACCCAAAGACTCCGGCCGCCGCATCCGCCGCGCGCCGGGGACGCGGAACGAGCCCCCGGGCCCGCTTCCGCACCAGCCAGGAGTCAAGCCCATCCGAACCGGTCGTGGAGAGGAACCCATGGCATTCGACGCTCTGGAAGCGCTGCGCGAAGGCGGTCACACCATCGACGGGGTCGCCCCCGAGAAGCTGGCCGTGCTGGCGGCGCTGAGCCCGCAGGAAGTCGACGTGCTGAACTCGATCCGTGAGCGGCTGAACCCCGAAGAGGTCACCGCGCACGTCGAGGACACCACCGTCGGCGCCGTGGTCTGGTAGACCCGGCCCCGCCCGGCACCACCATCCCGGTACCACCCATCCCGGCAGCGCCCGGCCCCGCGCCCGACGCGGCCCACGAGGCCGGGCGCCGCACGGAGGAACCCCACGGACGTGCGGCGCCCGGCCACCGCGTCGGCGCGGGCCGGGACCGAGCAGCCGAGCCACCACCACCGAGCGAAAGGAGAACGGACATGGCGTTCAACGCTTTGGAAGCGCTGCGCGAAGGCGGTCACACCATCGACGGGGTCGCCCCCGAGAAGCTGGCCGTGCTGGCGGCGCTGAGCCCGCAGGAAGTCGACGTGCTGAACTCGATCCGTGAGCGGCTGAACCCCGAAGAGGTCACCGCGCACGTCGAGGACACCACCGTCGGCGCGCTCGTCTGGTAACAGGCCCCGGACCGGGGCGTCCGGCCGCCGGGCCGCCCCGGCCTTCCCGGAGAGGGAGACCCACCATGGAGTCCCACGACCCGTTGCGGGTCCTGGCACAGGCCGGCATTCCGACGGACGGCCTGACGCCCGGACAGCGCGCGATCCTGTCATCGCTGGCACCCGACGAGGTCGAAACCCTCATCCGGGTCAAGCAGCAGATGGACGAGCACGCACCGGAAGTGGAGGCGCACTCGATGGTCGGCGGCCTGTTCTTCTGACCGGCCGCCGCCGCGGGGCGTCGTCACCGGACGGGCCCGCGCCCGCGGTCCGTGCCCCGCCGACCGCGGGCACGGACCGCGACCGGACCGGCCGGCACCGGCCGCTCCGCCCCCCCCGATGGCCCGGCCGACCGGCCGGCCGAACCGACAGGAGACACCGTGGAGTGCCCGGTGTGCGCCACCCGGGACCACCCGGCGGCCGCCCAGTTCTGCGCCGTCTGCGGCACCCGGCTGATCAGCTCCGTCGACGTGCCCGACAGCCGGCGCGTCATCACGGCGCTCTTCGCCGACCTGGTGGGTTCCACCGCGCTCGGGGAACGGCTGGACCCGGAGCCGCTGCGCCAGGTCATGGTCCGCTTCTACACGCTGATGCGCGACTGCCTGGAGCGGCACGGCGGCACCGTGGAGAAGTTCATCGGTGACGCCGTGATGGCCGTGTTCGGTGTGCCGCGGGTCCATGAGGACGACGCGCTGCGCGCCGTCCGGGCCGCCTGGGACATGCGGCAGGCCCTCATGGGCCTCAACGCCGAACTCGGCGACGAGTTGGGCATCGAGCCGGGAACCGAACGCGGCGCCGGCCTGACCGCGCCGCTGCGGCTGCGCATCGGGGTGAACACCGGCGAGGTGCTGTCCGCGGGCATGCCCGGCGTCGGCCAGTCCCTGGTGTCGGGCGACACCGTCAACATCGCCGCCCGGCTCGAACAGCACGCGCCCGTCGGCGAGATCCTCCTCGGTCCCGACACCCACCGGGCGCTGCGGGGGCGGGCGGTGAGCGAGCCGGCCGACCCCCTCGTCGTCAAGGGCAAGAGCCGCCCGTTGCAGGCGTGGCGGCTGCTGGACCTGGTCAGCGACCCGTCGGCCGTGCCGCGTGCGCAGACCCCACTGGTCGGGCGGCGGATCGAGCTGGGCCGACTGGAGCTCGCCTGGGAGCAGACGACGGCCACCGCGGCGCCGCACCTGTTCACCCTGCTCGGTGAGGCCGGCATCGGAAAGTCGCGGCTGGCCGCCGAGTTCACCCGCGCCGCCGCTGAGCGCGGCGCGGCCGTGGCCGTCGCCCGCTGCCAGCCGTACGGGGACGGCGGTACCGCCGCGGTGCTCGCCGAGGTCGTCAGGCAGCTGCTCGGCGCCGGCCCGGGGACCGAGGACGCGGCTCCGCCGCCGTCCGCGGGTTCGCACAGCCCGGCCGTCCGCGCGCTGACCGACCGGTTGCTGAGCGGAGAGCGTGACGCCGTGTCGCCCGCCGACTTCGGCACCGTCGGCCTGCTGCTGAGCGCCGTGGCGCGGCAACGGCCCGTCGTGCTGGTCCTGGACGACCTGCAGTGGGCCCAACCCACCCTGCTCGACCTGGTGGACCACCTGATCGACACCGGCCGCGGCTCCCGGCTGATGATGGTGTGCGTGTCCCGGCTGGACCTGCTCGACACCCGCCCCCAGTGGGGCAGCGGCAAACTCTCCGCGACCACGCTCGCGGTGCCGCCGCTCGCCCCCGACGACTGCCGGCGACTGGTCGAAGCCATCGGCGAGGTCCTGCTGCACGGCGACTCGCCGGCCGTGGAACGGGTCACCGCCGTCTCCGAGGGCAACCCGCTGTTCGCCGAGCAGATGGCCGCCCTGCTCGCCGACGGCGGCGGCACCGAGGACCTGCCGCCGACCGTCCAGGCGCTCCTCGCGGCACGGCTGGACCGGCTGTCGCCGGCCGAACGCGACCTGCTCGGACGCGGATCGGTGGTGGGACGGCAGTTCACCGTGCCGGACCTGACCGCCCTCGGCGGCCCGCCGCCCGCCTCCGGCGGGGCGCCGTACGCCGCCCCGCTGGCAGCGCTGCTGCGCAGGCGCCTCATCGAGCCCACAGAACCGCCCGACGACGGCACCTACCGCTTCACCCAGCTGCTGGTCCGCGAGGTGGCGTACGGCAGCCTGCCCAAGCGGCTGCGGGCCGCATGGCACGAGGCGCTCGCCGACTGGTTCCGGTCCGGCGGCGCGGCGCCCGACATCGTCGGAACCCACCTCGCCGAGGCGTACCGCTGCCTGCGGGACCTGGGCGGCGCCGCGTCCAGGAGGCAGGCACTCGCCGGGCGCGCCGTCGACCGGCTGCACGAGGCGGGCGCCGCCGCGCTCGCCAGGGGGGAGTGCTCCTGGGCGGTCGAACTGCTGCGCAGGACCGCCGCCCTGCAGGACGAGCTGGCCGCCGAGGGCAGCCCCGTCGCGGACGCCCCGCAGATCCGGGTGCGCCTCGCCGAGGCCCTGATCACCGTCGGCGACCGGGCAGCCGCCAGGGAACTGCTGGAACCGGCCGCCGCCGGTGAGCCGGACCCGCGGGTCCGCGCGCACGCCAGGCTGCACCTGGCGCAGCTCGACGCCGGGAGCAAGCCGCGGGAACTGCCCAGGACGGCCGCCGAGGTGCTGGCGGTGTTCACCGCGGCGGGCGACCTGCTGGGCATCACCAGAGCCCGGCTCTGCCTGGCCCAGGTCAGCCAGCGCGACGGCCGGTACGCGGAGTCGGCCCGGTCCTTCGAGAAGGCGCTGGCCCTCGGCCGGCGGGCCGGCGTCGAGCTCGAGCAGGCCACCGCGCTGGGCGGCCTGGCCACCGCGCTGTGGCTGGGGCCGGCGCCGGTGCTCCAGGCCGTCGAGGAGTGCCGGCGCCTGCTGCCTGCGCACGACGCGGGACGGCGTACGGTACGCGCCGCGGTCGGCTGTCCGCTCGCCGTGCTCCACGCGATGCGGCGCGACTTCGACGCCGCCCGCGCGCTGCTGGCCGAGGCGGAGCAGATCGTCACCGAACTGGGCGTGATCGCCCCGATGGCGGCGATCCACACCTTCGCCGGCCTGGTCGAGTCCCTCGCGGGCCGCACCGCGCAGGCCGAGGACCGGCTGCGCCAGGCGGGCGAGCTGAGCTGGCTGGCCGGCGACGCCGACACCTGGACCATGGCCGGCACCTGGACGGCCGACCTGTGGCTCCAGGGCGGCCGCGCCGACGACGCCGAGGCGTGGACCGAGCGCACCCCGCCGGGCGACGCCTCGGGCGTCTCGCCGGTCACCAGGTCCGGATTCATGGCGTTGCGCGCGCGCCTGCTGTCCGCCCGGGGCAGGCCCGAAGACGCCGAGCAGGCGGCCCGCGAGGCGCTGCACCTGGCCTCCCGGACCGACTCCCTGTCCTGCCTGGCGACCGCGCACCTGGCCGGCGCCGGGGCGGCCCTGGCGGCCGGGCGCCGCGAGGAGGCGCTGACGAGGGCCGCCGACGCCGAACGCGCCTACCGTGACAAGGGCGACCAGGTGGGCGCCGGCTGGGTGCGGCGGTTCCGCGAGGAGGCCGAGGCGTCATGACGGCCTTTCCCGACGCGCCCCGCCTCACCTGGAAACTCAGTGACCTGAGCGAGACCGACCTCACCGTCCGTACCGCCTGGTCCGGAGGCGTCGACCGGCTCTGGCGTACCGGCACCGCCCGCGGCGCGGGGGTACGGGTGTGCGTGCTGGACAGCGGGGTGGAGCCCGACCACCCCGAGGTCGGCCCGCTGGACGGCGCCTTCGCGGTGGACACCGGACCGGGCGGGGAGCCACGCATCGTCAAGGACGTGCTGGGGGACACCTGCGGGCACGGAACCGCCTGCGCGGGCATCATCAGACAGCTCGCCCCCGACTGCGAACTGGTGAGCGTCCGGGTCCTCGGCGGTGACTTCAGCGGCACCGGCGACGCCCTGCTGGCGGGCCTGCGCTGGGCGGTGCGGGAGCGGTTCGACGTCATCAACATCAGCCTGTCGACGACCCGCCAGGCATTCGCCCAAGGGCTGCGGCAACTGGCCGACGAGGCGTACTTCGGCGGCACCCTGCTGGTCGCGGCCGCGCACAACTCCCGGGTGGAGAGCTTCCCCTGGCGATTCTCCTCGGTCATCTCGGTGGGCAGCCACGGCGAGGCCGACCCGCTGCACCTCCTGTACAACCCCACGCCGCCGGTCGAGTTCTTCGCCCGAGGCATCGACGTGCCGGCGCCCTGGCTGGGCGGCACCAACCGCAGATGCACCGGAAACAGCTTCGCCACCCCGCACGTCGCCGGCCTCTGCGCCCTTCTCCACAGCAGCCACCGCGGACTGACGCCCTTCCAGGTGAAGAGCCTGCTGCACCTGGGCGCCGCGAACGTGTCCGCGACACCCGACTCCGCGCCGGAATCCGCCGTACCCGGCCGGCCAGACGACAGGAACGGGATCCGATGAACCAACCCGATCCACTCATCGCAGCGGTGTCCGCCACCGTCGCCGACTCCGACAGCGGCCACCGCGACCTGCTCCAGTCGGTCGTGGCGACCGCGCGCGCCATCTTCGGCGCCCAGGCCAGCTCCATCCTGCTGCTGGACCAGTCCACCGGTGAACTCGTCTTCGAAGCCAGTTCGGGACGAGGCGAGAACTCCCTGGTCGGCACCCGTTTCCCGGCGGGCCAGGGCATCGCCGGCTGGGTGGCGGTCTCCGGGGAGCCGATGGTCGTCGACGACCTCTCGCAGGAGACCCTGTTCGCGAGGGACATCGCCGAGTCCACCCAGTACGTGCCCCGCACCCTGATGGCCGCCCCGCTCCTCCACGACGAGGTCGTCCTGGGCGTGCTGGAGGTACTGGACCGCGCCGAGGGGCGCCCCACCACGCTCGACGACATGGACCTGCTGGCCATGTTCGCCTCCCAGGCCGCGGTCTCACTGGCGCTGGTCCAGCGCAACCGCCTCGCCCAGGCGGTGCTCCGCGAGCGCGGCACCGAGTTCGACGAGGTGATCCGCCTGGTCAACGCGCTGACCCAGCGCATGGGTCCGCGCCGCGACGCCGGCCTGCAGCTGATCGCGGTACTGGCGGAGCTGCTCTGAGAACGCCTACCGGGCCCGACCGGTCCCGGGAGGGGACGGTCGCGGACCACCGCGCCGGCAGCAACGGCCCGATCCGCGCCCGCGGCTCACCCGGCACCGTCCACGGCGGCTGCCGATCATCTGATCCTGTGGCAAGATCGCGGGATGCTGCGACTGACCGACTTCATCATCGACTGCCCGGACACGATGAAGCTGGCGGGCTTCTACTCCGAAGTGGTGGGGCTCCCGGTCAAGGAGGGCAGTGACGAGAGCTGGGCCGGTATCCGGTTCGGCGAGATCGAACTGGCCTTCATCCAGGTGGAGGACTACCGCGCCCCGCAGTGGCCCGACAGCGAGCACCCCAAGCAGTTCCACCTCGACTTCGAAGTCGACGACATCGAGGCCGAGCAGCACCGCCTCCTCGCCCTCGGCGCGACCCTCCAGCGCGACTGCACCGACCCCGAGGGCTACGGCTTCCGCGTCTACACCGACCCCGTCGGCCACCCCTTCTGCCTCTGCCGCAACAAGGGTGTCGTCTGGACCGGTCAGGGCCCCGCCTGGCCCCAGCGCGCCTAGGACACCGTTTCCTAGGGTGTGATCGTTCGTTGAGCTGGGCATCCCGCCAGTATTCGGCCCGGCCGTCTGCCGTGTTGCCGCACCTGTGCGCGAGGCAGCCACGCGCAGGGGACGACTCGTTGGACTCCACACCGGCGAGCGGGAAAGACTGTGGCAACAGGGCCTCCTGGAGCTGCTCGGCTCGGTTCGCAACCCCGAGCCACCACGAGGCCCTGCTGCTATGCACCGACCACCGCCCCATCACCCGAACAGGAACCCTGTTCGACTCCATCGCACCGGCGGATGGTAAGCGGATAGCTTCAAAGCCGGGCTTGCCAGAACTGAGCCGCCCACACGGACCCGACATCCGTGCGGGCGGGCGGCCTTCTCAGTAGGAGCCGAGGTTGGTGTAGACGTTCCAGATCTGCCAGTTGTTGGTGGTGGAGCACTGTCCGGGGAAGCCGTAGAGGCCGATGCCGCCGTCCAAGCACACGTTATAACCGGGGCTGGCGTTGTAGAAGTTGATGAAGTGCTTCAGCCCCGCCGGGTTCCCGACGTTCTGCGGCGGGGCGGCCGTGATCATCGTCCACAACTGGCCGGGATCGTTGACGTTGCAGGTGGCCCAGCCGGTGACCGTGCCGCCCTTGGGGCCGTACCCCGGGGAGCCCGTGGTCAGGCAGTCTGCCAGGCCCGTGAAGTAGTCGTTCTGGATCTGCACCACCGCGTGGCCGCTGTTGTCCGGCGCTGCACTGATCAGATCGATCCAGTCAGTCCCGCCGGCCATGCATCCCGGCACCAGTTCGCCGGCGGCCCCCGCCGGGTGGTCGTAATCCGCCGCTATGCACTGCTGGAGCGCCTGATCGACCACCTGGATGTGAGGCCATCTGATCGCGGCGTTCGCCTGTCCCGTGGTACCGACCACCAGCGTCAGCGCCGCGGCCGCTACCGCGGCCGCCTTGGCGAATCGGCCGGACAACAGCTTCCCGAACCCGTTCACGGTCCTTCCCTTCCGCAGGTGACACTCGGGGCGGTGGGCCGTGGGTCCCGATGGCCCAGATAAAGGCGGCAACTGCCGCCAGGTACAGCCAGAGGTGGCGACGAACACGATGGCCGCCAGCACCTCACGATCGCCGTACCGACGCCGGCCACACCCTGCGGCCGCGAAGGCGCAGGCGGCACGACCCTCTGGAACAACTCCTATAGCTCATCAGGCACCAAGCGCTTCGCGATCCCCACGGCCGCGGACTACCGGACCGCCCGATGAGACGACTTCTCAGTTGTAGTACGGGCTGCAGTATTCGAGCGTTATCGTGGAATCTCCGACGCATACACGGTCCGTGAGGATGCTGCCGTTCGAGGCATAGCCGTGCCACCACGTGGGGGTATTGGCGGGAGATTTCGACCAGGGACTCGACCAGTAGCTGGACCAGGTATTGCCGCCGTTCGTGCTCTGTTCGATGGCGACGGAGCAATAGGCGCCGTTGTGCGGCACGACGTAGCCGGTCACCTGGTTGGCGTTCCAGAGGGTGTAGCCGAAGCAGTTTCCCACCAGCTCCTGCCAGTTGGAGCCGGCCGCGGATGCGGTGCCGCCCGTCGCGACGGTGGCGCCGGCGGCGAGAGCGACGGCGCCGGCGGTGAGGGCGACGGTGCGTCGGGCCGTTCCGATTTTCAGCATGGGTGTCCTCCTGGTAGTTCATGCCCCTTACCGGGGTTGCTGGTTGTTCCCTCGCGCTGGAGTCGAGCGGGGGGTTTCCAGACTCGCGGTGGCTCTCGTCGGCCTCGGGTTCGAGCCATTGCCTCCAGATCGCCTGATCGGGATACTACGGTCACGAGTCCTTGGTCCGTCCTGGATTCGTCCTGGATTCGTCCTAGACCAAAATGCCGTTTCTTATGGTGCGCTGCAGTGCGGTTCCCCCTGGCAGAGGTGTGTGGGGCCATCTGTGCCATGGACATCAATCGAAGGGCTCGTGCCGCGTCGGCGGCCTGGACGTCTACGCGCCGAGCAACGACTTCGGCACCAGCCCGCACTCTCACGACCCGTATTCAGCCAAACGCAGGTGGTTGATGAGCCGGAGCCGAGCCGAGGGCTCTGTCCGCGCCAGCCGGTAGCGTGGAGGCCCGGCTCGATCCCTTACCCCTCCGAGGTGCGCGTGAGCAGATCTCGCCCGTCGCGGCCCGACCCGGACGACGACGGCCAGCTCGGTCTGTTCGCCCCCGCAGCCGAACCGCCGCCTCCGCCCCCACCCCCTCCTCCGTCGTCGCCGCGCAGGCCGGTCGCCAGCGATCTGGCGTGGAATCCGGCAGCGGAACTGCGCCGCCTCGTGGAGGAGCTCGTCCGCGCCACCGCGCTGAGCCAGTCGCTGGTCAACGCCGAGCTGAACAAGCGGCTGGGCGTGCGCAGCCGCACCGGGGCCGATCTGGAAATGGTCCGCGCGGCCGTCGACACGGCGCGCGGCTGGCTCGCGGAGGCGGAGTCGGCCCGAGCCGGCAGCCTCGACCATCTGAAAGGCAGTCGCCGGGCTCTGTCCGGAGTGCGGGTCACCGAGGAACAGGAGGCCGCACGCGCGGAGTTCACCGCAGAGCAGCACCTCGCGCTACAGGCCGGGGCCGGCACCGGCAAGACGACGACGCTCATCCTTCTGGCCGCGGCCGCGGCCCGGCGGCGCGGCCAGTATCTGGCCTTCAACCGGCCCATCGCCGCCGCCGCGGCCGCCAAGTTCCCACCGAACGTGGTCTGCCGCACCGCGCACTCGCTGGCGCACGCTGCCGTCGGGCGCCGGTACGAGAAGCGGCTCCAGGCGCCGCGCAAGCCCGCCTGGCAGGCCGGAGCCGCTCTCGGCATCGCACCGACCATGGAACTGCAGATCGGAGACCGCACC
The DNA here is from genome assembly GCF_036353415.1 of Actinacidiphila polyblastidii. NCBI lineage: Bacteria > Bacillati > Actinomycetota > Actinomycetes > Kitasatosporales > Streptomycetaceae > Actinacidiphila > Actinacidiphila polyblastidii. The sequence continues at coordinate 15,068 of NZ_JAZEWV010000052.1, read as the reverse complement.
GTCACCAACCGCGGCCTCGCCTACGCGATGGTGCGCACCGTGCGCACCTTCTGCCAGTCCGCCGACACCCACCTCACCCTGCGGCACGTGCCCTGGCTGCGCGGTCTGGGCGGCAAAGCGGAGCACGACCTGCTCGCGAAGATGGTGCTGCCCCACGCCCGGCGGGCCTGGGAGGAGATCCAGGACCCGGCCGGCGAGGTGATGCCGTTCGAGCACGACCACTACTTCAAGATGTGGGCGCTGGGCGAGCCGCGGGTCGCCGGCGACTTCCTGCTCCTGGACGAGGCCCAGGACACCAACCCCGCGCTGGAGAAGGTGTTCAACGCCCAGCGCGACCACGCCCAGCTCATCATGGTCGGCGACTCCGCCCAGGCCATCTACGGCTGGCGAGGCGCCCGCGACGTCATGACCGACTTCGAGGGCCGCCAGCTCCATCTGACCCAGTCCTTCCGCTTCGGGCCGGACCTGGCAGCCGAGGCCAACCGGTGGCTGACCCTCACCGGCTCGCCTCTGCGCCTGCGCGGCGACCCCGGCCAGCACACCACCCTCGGTCCGGGCGGCACACCGGACGCCGTGCTGTGCCGCACCAACGTCGGCGCCATGGTCACCATCCTCGACCTGCTCGCCCAGAACAAGCACGTCGCCCTGGCCGGCGGGGGCACAGCACTGGAGAAGCTCGCCGAAGCCGCCGGCGAGCTCAAGGCCGGCCGCCGCGCCGGCCATCCCGAACTCACCCTGTTCAGCACCTGGCGCGAACTGCAGGAGTACGCCGAGTCCGATCCCTCAGGAGGGGACCTCCTGCCGCTGATCGAACTCATCGACAACTACAGTGCCGACGTCATCCTCCGCGCCGTCCGCCGACTCGCCGACGAGCAGCACGCCCAGGTCGTGGTCTCGACCGCCCACAAGGCCAAGGGCAAGGAGTGGCCGACCGTCAGGATCGCCCCCGACTTCGAACCCACACCCGGCGAGGAGACCGACGAGCACGGCGACCCCCTGCCCCGGCCCCTGGAGCCCGCCGAGGCCCGCCTCGCCTACGTCGCCGTCACCCGCGCCCGCCGCCACCTCGACCCCGGCGGCCTCGCCTGGCTCGACCACCACCCCGACGCACCGCCGCGACACCGCAACAGCCCGGCGGCACCGTCGGCTCCCGCCTCACCCTGGAACCTGCTCGGGCCCTCACCCCGGTAGCGGGGGAGGGGCACCAGGCGCCGCCCGGCGCCGAGCACCGCCGCGCGACCGTGGCGCGGCGCACCAGGGATTCGGCGATCGTGCACAACGGCCCCTCTGACGGTCGCCGTCAGCCGGAGGCGAGGCCGTTGATGCGGTACTGCATGACGCGGTAGTTCTGGTTGTCGTACCACTGACTCACGGCGATGGTGAAGTTCGCGAAGGTGGAGCCGGGCACGATGAAGCCGCCGTACGGGCTGGCCACCGCGTTGCCCGACTCGTGCCCCGGGGTGGTCGGCACGATCATGGTCTGCTCCGGGGTGGTGAACAGGTTCGAGGTCGGCAGGGCGAAGACCTGCGCCCGCATCGACAGCACGTCCATGTTGAGCCAGGTGAGGGCGTACCTTCCGCCCATCGCCCGGAAGCAGATCTCGCCCCACTTGCGCGCGCCGGTGATCGTGGTCGGGTAATTGCCCCACGCCCAGGCGCCGTTGGCGTAGCCCCACGGCTGGTACGCGGCGGGGCTGCCCAGCTGGGTCTGCGGCACCCGGTGGAGCAGCAGCCCCGACACCGCGTTCCGGTTGAAGGCGGTCGACAGCACGTAGCAGTAGCCGTCGTCGGCCACCGCGTAGGTCTTCTGCTGGAACTGGCCGGCGTACTGGTTGCCCGGCCACTGGCACAGGTACTGCCAGGTCTCCCCGTTGTCCCTGGACTGCCAGAAGTCCGAGTGGTCGGTCTGGTAGATGACGCCGCGCATGAGGTGCATGTACATCGTGTCGCCGACGGTGAACACGTCCGACGGGATGGCGGTCGTCCCGCCGGCGTGTCCCTCCGGCACCAGGCCGTTGGCGTGCGAGCCGCCGACGCTGCCGTCGATGACGAGCGAGGCGGGGTCGCCGCTGCTGGAGCGGAGCCCGACCGGGGCCCGCCAGTCGGGGCCGCCGACCCCGCTGCCGTTGAAGGTGTCGCCGCAGACGAACAGCATGGAGCCGTTGGGGCAGCGCGCGGGGATGCCGAGGTCGGTCCAGGGTGCGGCGAACCGGCCGGTCTCGGCCGGTCCGGTCAGGTTCCTGATCTTGCCGCCGGTGATCGTCGCCGCCGTCGCGGTGCGCGGCGTCGCGGCGGCCGCACCCGGCGCGACCAGCGCCGTGACCGCGCCGATGCCGCTGCCGAGGACGCCGGCCAGCACGCCCCGGCGCCCGGGGCCCTCGGCAGCGGCCCGGACGGAGGGGGCATCGGCGGCGGTCGGGACCGCCGGGCCGAGGGACGTACCGGGGTCGGACGAGGACATGGCGGCTCCTCCGCTTCGGGAATGGCCGCGGTGGACGGGCGACCGCCCGCCCACCGCGTACGCGACGTTCAACTGCGCTCGTTCACGGCACAGGTGACCACCTCGGCCGTGTCGCGCCGGCCGATCGGTGGGTCGTTCGGTGGGTCGTTCGGTGGATCGCGGGTCGGTCAGACGTTGTTGGCGAGGTTCTGCAGACCGGTGTAGGCGCCGTTGAAGTAGTCCTGGTCACCGGGGAAGACGCCCGAGTCGGCGTGCTGCCAGAAGGTGTAGAAGCCCCAGCCGGCCGGGAGCGTGCCGACGGAAGAGGCGTACCGCGCGATGAACAACGGGTCGTTGGCGCTGTAGGCGGCGCTGTTGCCGGTGCAGGTCGTCCACCAGTCGGTGGTGGTGTAGATCGTCGCCCAGCGTGTGGTCTTGGCGTGCACCTCGTTGACGAACGAGGTGATCCAGGTCCGCATCGCCGCCTGACTCAGGCCCCAGCAGGTGGAGCTGGTGCCGTACTCGATGTCGAGCATGGGCGGCAGCGTCTTGCCGTCCTTGGACCAGCCGCCGCCGTGCGCGACGAAGTAGTCCGCCTGGGCGGCGCCCGTGGAGGTGTTGGGGGTGGCGAAGTGGTACGAGCCGCGGATGAAGCCGGCGTTGTACGACCCGGTGTAGTTCGCCGAGAAGTTGGGGTCCCGGTACGTGGTGCCCTCGGTGGCCTTCATGTAGACGAACCGGGCGCCGTTGTTGTAAGCGGAGGCCCAGTTGATCGCGCCCTGCCAGTGGCTGACGTCCATGCCCGGCGTCTGCGCGACGGACGGGGTGATCGCCTCCCGTCCCGCCGAACGGCCCTCGTGCGCGGCCACCGTCGAGCCCATCCAGTCCCGTTCGGGGTGGGCGGGCGCGGCGGCGCCGGCCGGGGTCGCCGCCGTGGCCGCGCCCGGGGCCGTGACGAGCAGTGCCACGGCGGCCAGCGCGCCGCCGACCGCGGCGAGCGACCGCCGCAGCAGGATGGTGCGCCGGGCGGTGGTCTCTGCCTGGTTCATGGGTGCCTCCAACGGGCGGTGGTGGGGGTGAAAGCCGCTTGGGCGAAGGGAACGGCGCACTCACGCTGTGAAGCGTTCATGACAGCGCGTCAGAGATTACGCGCGTAGAGGCGGGAGAGAAAGACTCCTTCGTCGCGCCATTGGTCTGGTCCATTGCCGCCGCGCCGTGCCGCAGGGAACCGCTGATGATGGAGGTGCGGCTGTGATCGTCCGGTCGCAGCCGCCACTTCTGGCGGCGCCGGCGTCCGCAGTGTGGACGCGCGGGTGGAAGGGGCGACTTCGGCGGGCCCCGGAGGTGCGGCGGACGTCCGCATCGCGGGCCGCATGCCGGAACGATTGCGTGACGGGGGTCACAAGTGCTTTGATTCGTTAGGAAGTTTTCCTAACGAATGACCCGGAGGCCCCACCCACCATGTCATCGACCCGTACGCGCCTCGCCGTCGCAGCCGCCGCGGCTCTCGCGCTCGCCGTACCCCTCGCCGTCGGGAACGCCGACGCCGCCACGACGCACACCGCCGCCCCGGCAGGCTCCGCCGCCGCGCCGGCCGACACCACGTACACGGCCGCCCAGGTGCTGGCCGGCGTCCAGCAGAACTCCACGGCCGCGAACAAGGTCAACTCCAAGCCCCACATCAACACCATGACGCGGGCTCAGAACGTGAACGTGTACCAGGTCGCCTCGGGCGTCTACGCCTACAGCTCCGGCATGGCCATCGACACCGACGGCAGCGACTCCGATCCCGACCCCGACCACCAGGGCGAGACCACCTGGGAGGACAGCAACGGCCAGGCCCTCGGCGCGCACCACGTACCGTTCTACGTGCTGGGCGACGACTGCTGGGACCGCACGACCCCCTGCCCGCACTTCTACTACAAGGAACACGGCATGTCGGGCCGGCAGTTCGCGCTGATGTTCTACAACGGCAAGGTCATCGGCTCGATCTTCGGCGACACGCAGACCGCGAACAGCCAGACCACCTCGGACAACGACTCCCGCGAACTCGGCGAGGCGTCCGTGAAGGCGGCGCAGCTGCTCGGCATCCCCAGCAGCGGCACCACAGGCGGTGTGGACAACGGCGTGACCGTGGTGATGTTCTCCGGTTCGTCCTGGGTGGTGAACGGCACCAACTCCAACCTGAACGACCACGCCCAGGCCCTGGTCCAGACGGCGCTGAACAGCCTCGGCGCGAGCATGGCGGGCACCACGCCGCCTACGAGCCCGCCGCCGGGCGGCACGCTCTTCGAGGCGGAGACCGGCACCCTGTCCGCCGGCGGCACGTTCGACTCCAACCACCTCGGCTACACCGGCACCGCGTTCGCCAACCCGGCCAACGCGACCGGCGCGTACGTCGACATCCCGGTCGCCGCGGCCACCGCAGGCACCAAGACCGTGAGCATCCGGTACTCCGACGGCACCACCGCGGCGCGGCCCGCGACCATCTCCGTCAACGGCGCCTCGCAGGGCACGCTCAACTTCCCGACCACCGCCGACTGGGACACCTGGGCCACCGCGTCCGTGTCGGTGCCCCTGAAGGCCGGCGCCAACACCATCCGTATCGCCGGCGCCACCGCGAACGGCCCCGCCAACATCGACTCGGTGACCGTCTCCCAGTAGCTCCAGCACCCCTCCGCACCCGGCGCCGGCCGGCGGGTCACTCCCGCAGGGCCGGCGCCGTTCGGCATATTCATGCAGAGGTGTCAAGGTGTGGCTGCCCGTCCCCTTATCTCACGCGCGCCTGAAGCAGGCTTTTTTACAGGGGCGACGGCTGATTGCATGGCGCGTACGGCCCTCCGGCGCACCGTACATACTTACGCTACTATGCATCATCATGCAGAACCGGTTCGGTGCCCGTCGCCGGGCCCGGACGACCGAGGGAGAAGCGGCCATGGACGGACAGCCCGTCACCCCGCGCGGTTACCGCAGCGTCGCCAGGAACATGGGTCTGAAGGACGGGGAGGACGACTTCGCGGCCGTCGTCTCCGAGGTCCCTGCCCGCTCGGCAGCGGTGTTCACCAGGTCCCGGTTCGCCGGCCCCAGCGTGCTGCTGAGCCGTACGGCCGCCGCCCGGCAGAGCAGCCGCGGCATGGTCGTGCTGTCCCGCAACGCCAACGTGGCGACGGGCCGGGCCGGCGCCGCGCACGCGGAGGAGGTGCGCCGCCGGGTCGCCGAGATCGCCGGCGTGGACCCCGAGGATCTGGTGATCGGCTCCACCGGGGTGATCGGCCGCCCGTACCCGATCGAGAGCATCAGGGCCGGAATGGACGAGCTGTCATGGCCGTTCCCCGAGGCGGACTTCGACGCCGCCGCCAAGGCCATCATGACCACCGACACCCACCCCAAGTGCTTCTCGGTGCGCTGCGGACCTGCCGTGCTCACCGGCATCGCCAAGGGCGTCGGCATGATCGAACCCAACATGGCGACGCTGCTGGCCTTCTTCTTCACCGACGCCGACATCCCGGCCGACGCGCTCGACGCGATCTTCCGGCGGGTGGTGGACCGGACGTTCAACGCGCTGAGCATCGACACCGACACCTCCACCAGCGACACCGCGGCGGTCTTCGCCAACGGCCTCGCCGGGCCGGTGGACCACGCCGGGTTCGAAGCGGCGCTGTACGCGTGCGCGCTGCACCTGGTGCGCATGATCGCCGCCGACGGCGAGGGCGCCGGCAAGCTCATCGAGGTGCGGGTCACCGGCGCCCGCGACGACGCCCAGGCCAAGCGGGTCGGCAAGAGCGTGGTCAACTCCCCTTTGGTGAAGGCCGCGGTGCACGGCGGCGACCCCAACTGGGGCCGGGTCGCGATGGCCGTCGGCAAGCTGGAGGACGAGACCGACATCGAACCGGCGCGCGTACGGATCAGCTTCGGCGACCTGCCGATGCACCCGGAGGAACCCGGCGACGCCCTGCTGGCGCGCGCCGCGGCCTACCTGTCAGGTGACGAGGTGGTCATCGGCGTCGATCTGGGCATCGCCGAGGGCGCGTTCACCGTCTACGGCTGCGACCTCACCGAGGGATACGTCAAGATCAACGCCGACTACACCACCTGACGCCGCCGCGACGAACGCCCCGCCGTTCCACCGCCGGGGCGACTCCCAGGACGGACCGGCGCGCCGAGTGGCCGCGGTCCGACGTCACGACGAGAGTCGGCAGCGGCATGCCGTCACCTACCGTCACATGCCGCCGCGACGACGCTGCGAGGTCCCCGATGCCCGACAGGCTCCGCGTACGGGCCCGCCCGCTGCCCGCAGGAGCGGCCCCGGCCGGCACGGCCGGCACGGCTGCTCGGGCCGCCGCGCCCGTGGGCGCGGTGGCCGCGGTCTGCGCGGTGTTCGTACTCGCCCAACTGGTCCTCGTGGTGCCCGGGTCCGGCCTGGGCTGGGACGAGACCGTCTACACCAGCCAGGTCGCCGCGCACGTCCCCGCTGCCTTCTTCAGCGCACCCCGGGCCCGCGGCGTCTCCCTGCTGGCCGCGCCCGTCGCGGGGCTGACCTCCTCCACCACCGCGCTGCGGGTCCACCTCGCCGTCCTGTCCGGCGCCGGGCTCTTCCTGGCGCTGCGTGGATGGCGCCGGCTGCTCCCCGCCCCCGTGCTCGCCCTCGCCGGCGGGCTGTTCGCCGGACTGTGGATCACCCTGCTGTACGGGTCGCAGGTGATGCCCAACCTGTGGAGCGCCTACGGCACCCTGGCCGCTACCGGCTTCCTGCTGCGCGCGGCGCGCGACCCCGCGGATCGCACGGCCCTCGCCGGGCTGGCGGCCGCGGTGGTCCTGGTCGGCCTCATGCGCCCCCCGGACGCGGTGTGGCTGGTGGCGGCGCTGGCCGCCGCCGCGCTGACGCTCCGCCCGTCGCGAAGCCCGCTGCTGCTGGCGGTCCTCGCGGCGGCGCTGCTCGCGGGCTGCGCCGAGTGGGTGATCGAGGCGTACGTGCGGTACGGCGGCCTGGCCGCCAGGCTGCACCGGGCCAGTGCGATCCAGGGCGGCCTCGGCCTGCACGTCGCCGTCGACGACCAGGTCCGCGCGCTGGACGGGCGCACGCTGTGCCGGCCCTGCGACGTCCCCTGGCGGCACCGGGGGGACGCCCTGTGGTGGTTCGCGCTGCCGTTCCTGGCGGCGGGCGGCGCCCTCGTCGCGCGCGGCGGCCGGCGGGACGCCGTCCGGCTCCCCCTCCTGACCGCCGTCGCCGTCGCCGTGCCGTACCTGTTCACCGTCGGCTACGCCGCTCCGCGGTTCCTGCTGCCCGCCTACGCGTTGCTGGCGATCCCGGTCGCCGAGTGCCTGCTGTGGGCGGTCCGCGGCCGCGCCGGGCGGCTGCGGCCAGGCGTGGCCGCGCTCGTCGCCGCCGCCCTGTGCGGCCACCTGGTGGTCCAGGGCGGTGTGCTGCTCGCCGCGGCCGGCGCCAACCGTCAGGCCAAGGTGCGTGAGGAGGAGATGGCCGCCGGACTGCACGCGCAGGGCGTGCGGCCGCCCTGCGTGCTCTCCGGCGACGCGGCCGTCCCCCTCGCCTTCTACGCGGGCTGCGCGTCGCGCCAGACCGCGGGCCCGGACGAGAGCGTCACCGTCGCCGGGCTGCTGGCGGCGGCCCGGCGGCTGCCGGTGGCGGTGCTCGTCGCGGGCGGTGGCCGGGCGCCCGCGTACACCCGCCACTGGCGTTCGGCCGCGCTCCCCACGCCACCCGGTTCGGCCGCCGTCCGCGCCTGGTTCCCCCGCCGCGGGCCGCGTCCCACCGGCGATCGACGGCTCCCGGCCGTGGCCGGGCCGCCGCCCCGCGCAGGGGTCAGCCGGTCACCTCCGCCCGGGACGGCGCGCGGCGACGGTGAAGCTCACCGGACAGGCCGAGCGCGGCCGGATCGGCCACCGCCTGCCGCACCGCGTCGACCACCGGGCCGAGGGTGAGCGCCTCACGAAACGGCGGGCACATCGCCACCAGGTGCCGCGGACCCTCCGCGGCGGAGCGCCCCAGCGACTCGCGGACCAGCCGGCTCTTGCCGATGCCGGCCTCGCCCTCGATCAGCACGAGAGCGGGCGGCGAGGACAACGCGGCCGCGACGCGCAGCAGTTCGCTCTCGCGTCCGACGAGGGCCGGCGTCCCGACGCCGTCCGCGCCCGCACCCCCGGGTCGCGCGCCCCGCCCGCACCGACCGTCACCCGACCGCCTCCCGCTCGATCCCCTCGCGTCGCCGACGGTCATTCTCGACCGAGCGCGCAGGACGCCAGTTCCCCCCGCCTGACGTAGCCGGGGAAGCGCCGCCACGGCGTCACGGCGCCCCGCTCCTGGTCGGGGAAGGCCGGGCCACGCCCGGCGGCGCCCCACCGGTCCGTCCGGTGGGAGCGCCGCCGTGTCAGAGCCCGTCGGCCCGGAACCCCCAGGGGCGCCGGCTCAGCCCTCGTTCCGCAGGCGTGAGGCGCTCGCGAGCGTGTACGCCTCGTCGTGCTCCGCGGACCGCACCTCCTCGATGAGCAGCGCGAGGGCGATCCCGTCGGGGACACCGGCGGACAGGGTGCGGGAGGCCTCGGTGAGCCGGGCGACCGAGGCGGCGACCGCGTCGCGGACGTCCGCCTGGAGCGCCCACTCGGGGTTGGCCCGTTTCCGGAGCCTGCCGGCCACCCTGGTCAGGTCGCGGGCGGCGGCCTTGCGGCGCTGGGAGTCCATCAGTTCGTCCGACTTGAGTCCGGCCGCGGTCGTGAGCGACTTGCGGTCGAAGAGTTTCTCCTTCGTCGCCGTCATCGACTCGCCGTGGCCGCCCCGGTCGCCCGCGTCGACGGTCGCGTACGGCAGCAGGTTGCGGAAGGTGAGGTAGGCGGTCGCGGCGTCCGGCACATCGGCGGCGTTGAAGACGTCCAGCGCGCCGTCGAACACGTTCTGCAGTTGGCCGGCGAGAAGCTGTTCGGTGGGCAGCAGCCAGTCGAGGGCCATCACGCGGCTGTTCAGATCGCGCACCACCTGCTTGCGCAGCACGGCGAGCACCCCCGGCACGCCGTCCCGCGCGCCGCTGACCAGCGCGTCGGCGGCGAGCCGCTCGACCAGCCACGCCGTGGTGTGCGAGCCCATGCCCGCGACCCCGGCCGGAGCCGGCGCGCGACCGGTGATCCGCAGCGGGCCGCCGGAGGGGAAGACGGCGGACAGTTCGCTCGTCGCGGCGACCGCGACCCAGCCGTTGGTCCTGGCCGGCTCCGGGGCGGGCTGGAGCTGCGGGTGGATCTCCCGAACGGCGTCGAGCAGCTTGTCGCGCAGCTCGGGATCGGCCGACGGAACGAGGTCCCCGACGGCTGCCGACAGCCGGCTGACTGCGGCGGCCGTCGCGTTGGGCTGCAGGAACCGCGCCGCCTTGACCGTGTACGGGTACGCCTGCGCGACAGTGACCTGGTGGTCGTGGAGGAGGTGGGCGAGGATCTCGGCCGCGTCGCGCAGCGCGCCGCTGCGCGCCCGCATGTCGGTCTCCAACTGCGCGGCCTGCGCCAGCCCGTCGGACACCGCGAGTCTGGCGTCCTTGAGCGTGTCGTGGTCCCTGACGCTCATCGGATCGGGCGTCGACAGGGCCAGATCGGCGGCCTCCCGGATCTTGCGGGCGAGCTTGAGGAAGGCCGCGTACTCGCCCTCCTCGTCGTCCGGGCCGGTCAGATGCGGTTGGAGGCTCTTGACCACCTGGGCGGGGTCGAGGGCGGGAACGGGCACCGGCGGCAGCAGCCCGGCGGCGTCGGCGGCCGCCCGGTCCTTCTCCGCGTTGGTGCCCTTCCTCTTGAAGCGCCGGGTCCGCAGGACCACGTCGCAGGCCGCGACGGCAGCTTCGGCCAATGGCGTGAGGTCGGCCTTCGTCCGGACGACTCCCGTCACCACGCCGGGCCGCAGCGCGAAGTCCAGGTCGGCGGCGCGGACGGCGGCGTCGAAGGCGAACAGCCGCCACAGCGCCGCCCTCATCGCCTCCGGCCCGCCGGTGTCCGCGGAGGCGGGCGGCACGAGATCCGGCGGGCCCGACCGCTCGAGGGCCAGCACGTGCGCCCGGTAACTGCCCTCCCCGGAACCGCGCGATCCGCGCGCGGACCTGGCCGGGACGGTCGCGAACGGGAGGTAGTTGACGTAGGCCAGGTGGTGGGCGATGGCCTTCTCCAGGGCGGCCTGCCGGTCCTCCGCCGTGGCCCTGGGGCCGGGCGTCAGCAGTGTGCGCACCCGCCACCCCGCGTCCTCCAGCAGCAGGGTCCGCTCGGCGCGGTCCTCCAGCTGGTCGAACACCTTCATGCCGTGCGAGCCGGGGTCGTCCATCCAGGAGCTGACCACCTTCTGCCGCTCCCGCAGCACCACTTCGGCCTCCGGCACGGTGCGGCCGTGCACCATCGAGTGCACCGCGTCGACGACCGCCTGCCAGGCGACGGTGTGGTCGCCCATCCTGCTGCCGAACGGCGAAGGCGTGCGCTGGAGCCGGCTGATCACCAGCTGCTCGATCAGCCCGTCCGCCCCCACCTCAAGCCGCGGATGCAGCCGTACCACCGCCCCGGCGGGCAGGTCGGGGTGCTCCGCGAGATCCAGGCTGGTCAGCGTGCGCTTGAGCTTCGACCGTGCGGCCGGCGGCAGCCCGGCCGGCTCCAGGATCTCGGTCCCGGTGCGCGTCATCGCCGCCCGCTTCGCGTCCGGCGCCGCTTGTTCGAGATTCCGCTTCATGTGTCATTCCCCCCATCGGTCCTGCTGTCGAGGGGCAATCAACCACGCGAGGAATCCGCACACCCCCCCGTTCACCGCATTCGGTCACAATCTGCGCTCCCGGAGCCGGACCGGGACAGCAGGGTGTCGTAGAGGCGTCATGCAACGCCGCGCACCACCTGTTCCGTAGAAGGGGTGATCGCCGTGGTCGTGTCGAGGTCCGGAGGGTGTGTGTCCGTCAAGCCGAGTGGTGAACGGGACCAGGAGTTCACCGCGTTCGTGAGTGCCCGGCGCGGTGAGCTGGTCCGTGTCGCGGTGCTGCTGCTGCCGGGTGACCGGGCGGCGGCCGAGGACATGGTGCAGACCGCGCTGACCCGGCTACCTCGCGTGGCCGCGGGTGCGCCAGGACTCGGTCGACGCCTGTGCGCGGCGCTGCGTCGTGAACGCGGTGACCGACGACCGGCGCAGCGTGTTCCGCCGCCGTGAGCAGGTCCACGCGCAGGTGCCCGACGTGGCCGCCAGCGTGCGGCTGACCGCGAGCGACACCGCGGGCGACAGCGTCCACGAGACCCTCACACGGGCCTACGCGCTGCGCTGACCCCGGCCGTTCGCCCGGCACGCCGGGGGAGAGGAGGAGGGGCCCGGCGTCCGCCGACGCCGGGCCCTTCCGTGCGCACGCCGCGGACCTGACGTGCTGACGCCCCGACGTCGCGCACGGCGGGGGCGTGCGGAGGACGGCCGCGGGAGCGTTATGGGCCACCAGGGTGGAGTCGGCCACCTCGACCAGTCCGCGGGCCCGGAGGGGACGAACCGGGCAGGAACGTGCGATGCGGTCCGCCGGACCGCGTCCTTCGCCCCAGAGAAAGCCCCTCCATGACCCTTCGCAGAAAACCGCCCGGCACCGCCCGGCGGAAGCCGGCCGCCCTGCTGCTCCTGCTGAGCACCGCCGTCGCGGGTGCGGCGCTCGCAGGTCCCGGCGCGGGCGTCGGCCAGGCGTCCAGCCACCGTGAGGCGCCGCTGATCGCCTCGGACCCGCAGGTCGACAACACCGACCTGTACGCCTTCGCCAGCCCCGACGCGTCCGACACCGTGACGCTGGTCGCGAACTGGTACCCGTTCCAGGAGCCGAACGGCGGGCCGAACTTCTACCCGTTCGCCACGGACGCCCACTACGACATCAACATCGACAGCCAGGGCACCGGCACCCCGGACCTGACCTACCGGTGGACGTTCCGCAACGAGGACCGCCGCGGCGAGAAGACGTTCCTGTACAACAACGGGGTCGTCAACAACCTCACCGACCCCACGCTCCTCTTCCGCCAGCACTACACGCTCCAGGAGATCCGCGCCGGGCACCGCCCGGTGACGCTCGTCAAGGACGCCATCGCGGCGCCGTCCAACGTCGGCAGGGCGTCCATGCCCGACTACGGACGGCTGCGAAGCCAGGCCACCCGCCGGCTGCCCGGCGGTGGCCGGACCGTCGCCAGCCAGGCCGCCGACCCGTTCTTCCTCGACCTGAGGATCTTCGACCTGCTCTACGGCGGGAACTTCAGCGAGACAGGGCACAACACGCTCAACGGCTACAACGTCAACACCCTGGCCATCCAGGTCCCCAAGTCCGCGCTGGCCTACCGGGGCGACTCCGGTCGCAACCCGGTCATCGGCGTGTGGAGCTCCACCGAGCGGCGCACCATGCAGCTCAGCCCCGGCAAGTCCACCCCGACCGGCCCCTACGTGCAGGTCTCCCGCCTGGGCAACCCCCTGGTCAACGAGGCCGTCGTGCCCGCGGGCCTGAAGAACGCCTTCAACGCCCTGCCGCCCTCGCAGGACCACAACCAGCCCAAGATCGTCGCGAAGGTCCTCGACCCCGAGGTGCCCAAACTCATCCAGTCGATCTACGGCATCCCCGCCCCGGCCGCCCCGCGGACCGACCTGCAGGAGATCTTCCTGACGGGCATCGCCAAGGCGGCCGGCGGTCCGCTGGCCGTCGACCTCAACTCGCAGCTGCTCAACAAGGACATCGACAAGCGGCGCTTCGTCCCCGCGGAGGAACTGCGGCTGAACATGTCGACCCCGGTGACGGCGAACCCGAACCGGCTCGGCGTCCTCGCCGGCGACTTCCAGGGCTTCCCCAACGGACGGCGCATGGGTGACGACGTCGTCGACATCGCCCTCCAGGCCCTCGAAGGCGCCACGCCCGGCCACCTCATCCAGGCCCTTGCCGCCGGTGACGGTGTCAACGGCCCCGGCCGCCCCTTCACGGGCAGCTTCCCGTACATCGCCCTGCCCTTCACCGACGCGGTGAACCAGGCCGGATGACCGAAGGTCCCGGTGCGGGCACGGGTCACCGGCCCGCACCGGGCACCCCGCCCTCCCCCCACCCCGCCACCCCGCGAACCGCCTTCGAGCCGAGGACACGACCCTCATGCGCCGCCTTGCACTGATCGCCACCGCCGCCGCCCTGTGTGCCGGCCTCGCCGGCTTCACGGCCATGGAGGACTCCGCCGGCCCGCCCGCCGCACGGTCCGCCCCCGGCAGCGGTGACGGCAGCCGAGGCGGACCCCAGACCATCGGCTCGGCCATCACCGCGCTCCAGGCGGGACTGCGGCAGCAGCCGAACGACGCCTCGGGCTGGGCCCAACTCGGCTCCGCGTACGTCGAGCAGGCCCGCCTGACCGTCGACCCCACCCTGTACCCCAAGTCCGAGTCCGCGCTGCGCCGCTCACTCACCCTCCAGCCGCAGCACAACACCGCGGCCCTCACCGGCATGGCCGGACTGGCCAACGCCCGGCACCGGTTCGCCCAGGCCCGCACCTGGGCGGACAAGGCCGTCGCCGACGACCCGTACGCCTGGGCCCCCTACGGCGCGCTCAACGACGCGCTCACCCAGCTCGGCGACGACCAGGCGGCACAGGACGCCGTCCAGCACATGCTGAACCTGCACCCCTCCACCGATTCCTTCACCCGCGCCTCCTACACCCTGGAGCTGCACGGGCGCACCACGGAGGCGGCGCAAGCCCTGCGACGGGCCCTCGACGACGCCTCGTCGCCCGCCGACGTGGCCTTCTGCCAGCACTACCTGGGCGAACTCGCCTTCAACACCGGCCACCCCCAGCAGGCCCTCGACCACTACCGGCAGGCGCTGACGGCCGACCCCACGTACACCGCGTCGCTGGCCGGTTCCGCACGCGCGGAGGCAGCCCTCGGGCAGACCGACCGCGCCGTCGGCGACTACCGCACCGCCATCGCACGGGTCCCGCAGCCGCAGTACGTCCTGGAGTTCGGCGAGCTGCTGCAGTCACTCGGCCGGGACGGCGAAGCACGCACCGAGTACGGCGTCCTCCAGGCCGAGCAGCGGCTCTTCGCCGCCAACGGGGTGGTGGACGACCTCAACCTCGGCCAGTACCAGGCCGACCACGGCGACCCGGGACTCGCCGTCACGCTGCTGACCGCGGAGTGGAACAGGCGGCGCAGCGTGCTGGTCGCCGACGCGCTCGGCTGGGCGCTGCACCGCGCCGGGCGCGACGCCGACGCACTGCCGATGGCCCGGCAGGCCGACCGGCTCGGCTGGCGCGACGCCCTGCTGCACTACCACCGCGCCGTCATCGAGCAGTCCCTCGGCGACGACCGCTCGGCGCGTGCCGACCTCACGCGCGCGCTCACCGACAATCCCCGCTTCTCTCCGCTCCTGGCTCCTGACGCGCGGATGCGTCTGGCCCGTCTTCGAGGACAGCGATGATCTTCTCCGCGGGTGCCCGTACCCGTTGCCTGCGCCGTGCGGTGGTGGTGGTGCTGGCCGCCGTGCCCGCTGTGATGGGGGTGGCGGCCGGCGAGGCGTGCGCCCACCCGCTGGGCAACTTCACCGTCAACCGCTACGACGGCCTCACGTTCCACCCCGACCGTGTGGAGGACCTCGCGGTCGTGGACAGCGCGGAGATCCCCACCCTG
>NZ_JAZEWV010000051.1:0-48039 GCF_036353415.1 Actinacidiphila polyblastidii | reverse complement strand
CCCCGCCGCCAGATCCGCCGGAGGAGCAAACCGCCGCTCCTCCTTCAACAGGTTGGCCAGGCTCTCGTTGGTGCTCACGCCAGCTCCTTGTCAAGGTGTCCCAGATGTCCCGGCACTACCTCACCAGTCCTTGGGTCACCCTGACAAGGGCTCGCCACAAAAAATGGTTTAGACCTTTGTGATGAGCCCGGGTTTCTCCCGGGAGCCGTGGCCATCGCTTTCACCAGGGCCGCGGGGACCGCCGCGGTCGCCGGCGGCGCCCGGAGCGGGGGCGTCCGAGGCCGGGCCGGCGGGCGTCAGCCCCATGTCGGGGCGCACGGCGGCGAAGACGCTCGTCGTCCGGTCCAGCACGTACGCCTGCGCCTCGGCCACGTGGAAGTACATGCCCTGCAGGGTCAGGGCGCCCGCCGCTACCCGGCGGGCGACGATCGGATGGGCCGTCAGATGATCCAGTTGCGTCATCACGTTGACGAGGGCGAGGCGCTCGACGTCGTCTGCCACCGGGCGGTCGGCGAGGGCCACCGTGCTGCCTCCTGGCAGGCCGATCCGGGCGAGCCGCGCCAGGCTCGGGCGGCCGTGCCGCAGCCAGCGGGCGAGCGGGGTCGCCTCGGCGGGTGCGGTGTCGGGGTCCGGGTCGGGGTCGGCGGCGGCGGTCGGGGCATCGCCGGCGTGCGGGCCGTCCGGCGGTGTCGGGTGGTCGTCGCGGGTTGTCAGCAGCGCTTGCATCGCGCCGCAGCCGGAGTGGCCGCACACCGTGATGCTGGACACCCCGAGGACCTCCACCGCGTACTCGACGGCGGCGGCCACCGAGTCGCACGAGCCGCCGGAGCCGGGCGGCGGCAGCATGTTGCCGATGTTCCGCACGGTGAAGAGGTCACCGGGACCGCTTGAGGTGATCATGCTGGTGACCAGGCGCGAGTCCGCGCAGGTCAGGAAGAGCTGACCGGGCCGCTGGCCCTCGCGGGCGAGCCGCGCGAGCTCCTCGCGGACCAGCGGCGCGGTGTGGCGCTGGAAGGCGCTGAGGCCGCCGAGGAGTTGGCTGCCGCCGGGGTCGGTGGCCGCCGGCGTCCCTTGTGTCGAGGTCGTCCCGGGAGCTGCGAGCGTCCCGGTCGCGCCGCCGGAGGCTCCGGCGGCCGTCGCGACCGCGGTGGTGGTCGCGGTGTCCGGCTCGGTGGAGGGTGCGCCGGGTGTGGACGCGGAGGCGGCTGCGGACACGGGTGCGGCCGTGCTCGCGGGGCCGGAGGTCGGGCGGGTGCAGTGGTGGTTGCGCCAGGGCGTCCAGGGGCGGCAGGCGTGGGCGCTCACCGGCTCGCTGACGGTCTGGCCGGAACCGTCGCCGAGCACCGCGTGCCCGCCGCGCGAGCGGTGGCGGGCGGACCAGGCGTTCAGCGCCTCGTAGGCGGCGTGGTCGATGAAGGAGCCGTCCAGCTCCACGACCGCGTTGGCCTGGTCGGGAACCTGGGCGAGCGCCTTGCTCAGCCGCGGCACCGCGAGGAACGTCAGCTGCCCGATGACCCGTACGCGGTGGCAGGCCGGTTCCTCCGTGACGGTGATCCTGGTGTGCGTCAGGCGTCGCAGAGCGAGGAACGCCGCGACCGCGATGCCCGCGAGGACGCCCTGCAGCACGCCGAACAGCACCACGCAGCCGAGCGTGGCCGCGTACACCGGGAACTCGCGGTGCCGGTGGATGTTCCGGATGTGCGCGAAGCTCACCATCCGCACGCCGACCAGCATCACCAGCGCGGCGAGCGCGGCCAGCGGGATGGTCTCCAGCGCGGCGGCCGCCGCTCCGGCGCAGAGCAGCACCCACATGCCGTGCATCATCGTGGCGCCCCGGGTGCGCGCGCCCGCCTCGACGTTGGCCGAGCCGCGCATCGCCCCGCCCGCGATGGGCAGGCCGCCGAGCAGGCCGGAGGTCATGTTGGCGACGCCCTGGCCGAGCAGCTCGCGATCGAGCGAGGCCGGCGGGGCGTGCGGTCCCGGGCGCTTGACCTGGAGGGAGTCGACGGCGACCGCGGACAGCAGCGACTCCATGCTGGCCACCAGGGTGACCGTGAGCACGGCCGCCGCCACCCCGAGCACCGGTCCCTCGGGCAGCAGCGGAAGGACCGGTGCGCGCAGCTCCGGCAGGTCCACGCGCGGCAGTGAGCGTCCGGCGCCGGCCACGGTGGCGAGCACGACCGCGGCGAGGGGCGCCGGGACTCTGCGCAGCACCGCCGCCCGCCCGCGCAGCCGCGGCCAGGCGAGCAGCACCGCCACGGTGAGCGCGCCGATGGCCGCGGTGACGGGATGGCTGTCGAGCAACTGGCCGGGCAGGGCCTCGATGTTGGCCACGGTGGAGATCTGCGGGCTGCCGCCGAGCACCACATGGAGCTGGCCGACGGCGATGACCGTGCCGATCCCGGCGAGCATGCCGTGCACGATCGCCGGGCTGACCGCGAGGGCGGCCTGGGCCACCCGCAGGCCGCCCAGCAGCAGCTGGGCGAGCCCGGCGAGGGCGGTGATGGCGCAGGTGGCCCGCCATCCGTAGTGCTGGACAAGCCCGGCGGTGACCACGACCAGGCTGGTCGCAGCGCCGCTGACCTGCAAGGGAGCGCCGCCGAGCGCGCCGGCGACGATGCCGCCGACGGCCGCGGCGACCAGGCCGGCCTGGAGCGGCGCCCCGGTCGCGAGGGCGAGGCCGAGCGACAGCGGGACGGCGATCAGGAAGACCGAGATCGAGGCGGACAGATCGGATCGGTGAACTCTCATGGCCCTACTCACTCTCAAGAGTCGGTAAATGGAGAGTAATCGACCGATTGCGGAGAGTGAAGTCCAGAGGGCGGATCGAGCAGGTATTTACCGCTTTCGAGTGAATCGGGGGATCGGTGTGCGGAGTTGTGCGGGCTTCGGCGCGCAGAAGAAGAACCGGCCGGGTGACGAGCCGGCCGCCGGGCTGGGTGGCCGAGAGGCCGGGTGGCCGAGGTGCTGGGTGGCGGGCGGATCAGGCGGCGGGCGGACCGGGCGGCGGGCGGGCCGGCCGTCACCGCGAGGGGAGCAGGTCCTCGCTCAGTACGAAGGAGGGGTCGACCTGGGCCGCCAGATCCGCCCCGGTGCGCTCGTTCCCCCAGCTCTGCGCGTTCTTCTCGTGGAAGTGCACCATCTGCCGGGTGTAACGGGCCCAGTCGCGCGCCGCATACGAGGCGTCGGCGCGCTCGTGCATCGTGCGCAGCGCCTCGCGATTGCTCTCCTCCAGCAGGTCGAAGCGCGGCGGGCGCCCCTTCTCCATGGCCCGCACCCAGTCCGAGTGGCCGACGGTGACGAGCAGGTCGTCCCCGACCTCCGCGCGCAGGAACGCCAGGTCGTCCTCGCCCTGCACCTTGTTGCCGACCACCGCGAGGCCGATGCCGAAGTCGCGCGCGTACTCCTTGTACTGGCGGTACACCGCCACGCCCTTGCGGGTCGGCTCGGCGACCAGGAACGTCAGGTCGAAGCGGGTGAACATGCCGGACGCGAAGGAGTCGCTGCCCGCCGTCATGTCGACGACCAGGTACTCCCCGCGCCCGTCGACCAGGTGGTTCAGGCACAGCTCCACCGCGCCGACCTTGGAGTGGTAGCAGGCGACGCCGAGATCGGACTCGGTGAACGGCCCCGTCACCATCAGCCGCACCGCGTCGTCGTCGTCCAGCGGCACGGGCCTGGCGCACGCGGCGAAGACCGGGTTCTCCTCGGTCGGCCGCAGCAGCCGGGAGCCGCGGCCGGGCGGGGTCGTCTTGATCATCGTCTCGGCCGAGGCGATCCGCGGGTTGGCGCCGCGCAGGTACTCCTTGATCTCCGGCAGGTGCGCGCCCAGTGCGGGCAGCGCGGCCGCCTCGTCCTCGTCCAGGCCGAGAGCCGGGCCCAGGTGCTGGTTGATGTCGGCGTCCACAGCGAGGACCGGGATGTGCGCGGCGGCGAGGTGGCGGACGAAGAGCGAGGACAGCGTGGTCTTGCCGCTGCCGCCCTTCCCGACGAAAGCGATCTTCATGTTCGGTAAGCGTAGTGGCGGGGATCTCATCCGGCGGGGCGCGGAGTGGGGAAGGCCACTCGATCGTGGTCGATTCGGGTGCCGGGGCATGCGTAGGGTCGTGGGCATGTCTGAAAACGCTGCACCTTCTCCCGCTCTCGGGGAGAGCGACCCGCTGGCCGTGCTGGGCGGGCTGCCGGGTGTGCCCGAGGCGGTGGACGCGGTGCGCAAGGCCGTGGACGCGGTCTACGGACACCGGGTGATGCGCCGCCGGGCCGGCGAGGTGGCCGCCGAGGCGGCGCTGCGCGGAGCGCGGGCCTCAGCGGCCCTCGCCGAGGCCGACTGGCCACTGGAAGAGGTGCGCCGGCGCAGCGACTTCTCGGCCGACGAGCAGGCCCGCACGGTCGGGGCGGCGCTGCGGCTGACCGCGGAGGCCGGCCAACTGCTCGGCGTCTGGCGGCAGTCGCCGGTGCAGGCGCTGGCCCGGCTGCACCTGGTGGCTGCGGGCGGCGCCGCCGACGGCGGCGACACCGTCGGCAGGCCGCGGCTGGCCGGCGAACCGGTGGCCGAGCCGCTGGTGGACATCGCGGAGATCCCGCTCCCCGAGCCGGGCGAGGTCAACGCGAGGCTGGAAGGGCTCGCCGATCTGCTGCGGGCCGGTACGGCTGCGCCCGCGCTGGTCATCGGCGCCGCGGTGCACGGCGAACTGCTCTGCCTGCGGCCCTTCGGCACCTTCAACGGCCTGGTGGCGCGCGCGGCGGAGCGCGTCGTGCTGGTCGGCAGCGGGCTGGACCCGAAGTCGATCTGCCCGGCCGAGGTCGGCTACGCGGAGTTGGGTCGCGCCGAGTACCTCAAGGCGCTGGAGGGGTACGCGTCCGGGACGCCGGAGGGGATGGCCGAGTGGATCGCGCACTGCGGCCGGGCCGTGGAGCTCGGGGTGCGGGAGAGCGTCGCCGTCTGCGAGGCGCTGCAGCGCGGCGCGGCCTGAATCGTGCCGTCCCCTCTGGAGGAGGGGACGGAGTTGCGGCGGCACCCGTGGTGGGTGCCGCCGCCGGCATGTCCGTCGCGTTACCAGAGCGTGCACGATGTTTGCCGATCAGGCCGGGTTCTTTGCCCGTGGCCTGGTGCGGCTGGCCCGGTTGGCGGGTCGGCTACGCGTGGGTGCCCGACTTCCATGCGGGGTCCGTGGGGCCGAGTGCTGTGAACTGCGGTCTTCCTCTCGGAAGTCCGTGGTCTCGCGGGCCGCTACGTCCTTTCTACCGCCGACCGGAGGGAAGCGGAACCCCTGGCTACACTTTTACTGTTCATACCAAACGGGACATAAGAATCAGCTCATGAACGCCGGGCGCCGGCGGCGCGACGCCAGCCACACCAGACCCGCGGTGGCCGCGGCAGCCCCGATCGCCGCGACCGCGAGCACCGGAGCGGACGGCATCGACAGGGACGGGATGCGCTGGTTCAGCCGCACCGGGCGGCTGAAGGTGAGAATCGGCCACTCCCGTGCCACCGCCTCCTTGCGCAGCGCGCGGTCCGGGTTGACCGCGTACGGATGCCCGACCGCCTCCAGCATCGGGATGTCGGTCACCGAGTCGCTGTAGGCGAAGGACCGCTCCAGGTCGTACCCCTCCGACTCCGCGAGGTCGGCGATGGCTTCGGCTTTCGCCGGACCGTAGACGTAGTGCAGGATCTCGCCGTTGTACGCGCCGTCCTCTTCCGCCATCCGGGTGGCCACGACGTGGTCCGCGCCCAGCATCTCGCCGATCGGCTGCACGACCTCGGAGCCCGACGCACTGACGATCACCACGTCACGCCCGGCCGCGTGGTGCTCCTCAATGAGCGAGGCGGCCTCGTCGTAGATGATCGGGTCGATCAGGTCGTGCAGCGTCTCGGCCACGATCTCGCGGACCTGCTGCACATTCCATCCCTTGCAGAGATCCGAGAGATATTTGCGCATGCCTTCCATCTGGTCGTGATCTGCGCCACCGACCAAGTACACGAACTGGGCATATGCGGTGCGCAATACCGCGCGCCTGTTGATGAGGCCGCCCTGGTAGAAGGAGCGCCCGAAGGCGAGGGTGCTGGACTTGGCGATCACGGTCTTGTCGAGATCGAAGAAGGCCGCGGTGCGCGGTGGCAGGTGGTTTTCCACGGGACGAGCATAGGCAACCACCATTCGGCGTAAGGTCAGGCGCGTGGGTTTGCCTGAGAAGGGCTTCGGGTACACCATGGAAGTCACGGATCGTTCGCGACCGTGCTAACCCGGTCTGGCTCCTCCCCCCCCGAGTCGGACCGTGGGGACGACCCCCGCTCTCCCCCCCGGCGGGGGTCGTCGCATGTCCGGACGCATTCTGCGCCCCCGGCCCGGCTGTGGCGCCCCGGATGTCCATCGCACTGTCCTCCATGTCCTTCGTATGCATGTGCGTACCGATGTGTACGACGTGTGACGCTCGGTAATCGTTTCCCGTTCGAGCGGAACTCACTCGTCCGGGTGGCGGAGTTATCCACAATCCACGAGTTGTCCACAGATTCCGACCAAGATCATCTCAATTCCGGTGGCTGTCCCAAGCTGATCGAGACGAAGCACGCGGTGCTCGCACGACAAGCAAGGGGGACAGTGAAATGAACCGATCCAGCACGCCCGACCTGGCAACCGACGGCCATCGGCGCGGGCCGCTGATTGTGACAAGCGACGAAAACCTGCTCGACGATCTGCTCAGGCTCTGCGCGGCCGCCGGCACCGAACCGGAAGTCGTCTTCACCGCCTCGCCACGCGTGGCGAGTTGGGACGACGCACCCCTGGTCCTGGTCGGAACGGAATCCTCCGAACGGGTCAGGGGAGCACCGCGCCGCAAGGACGTCCTGTTCGTCGGCCGCGACCTCGAGGACGCCGAGGTGTGGCGGCAGGCCGTCGGAATCGGCGCCGACCACGTCCTGATGCTGCCCGACGCGGAGACCTGGCTGGTCGACCGGCTGGCGGACGTCGCCGAGGGCGTGGGGGAGCCCGCACTGACCATCGGCGTGGCCGGCGGTCGCGGCGGGGCCGGCGCGTCGACGCTGGCCTGCGCACTGGCCGTCACCTCGGCCCGCGCGGGGCGCAGGACCATGCTCGTCGACGGCGACCCGCTCGGCGGCGGCCTCGACATCCTGCTCGGCGCCGAGCGCACCCGCGGACTGCGCTGGCCGGATCTGGCCGACTCGCGCGGCCGGGTCAACAGCGGCGCGCTGGAGGAGTCCCTGCCCCGGCTGGAAGCGCTCAGCGTGCTCAGCTGGGACCGCGGCGACTGCCTGCGCATCCCCCCGCAGGCCATGCGGTCGGTGCTCGGCGCGGCACGGCGGCGCGGCGGGGTGGTGGTGGTCGACCTGCCCCGCCGGGTGGACGAGGCGGTGGCCGAGGCGCTCGCCCAGGTCGACGTCGGACTGCTGGTGGTGCCCGCCGAGTTGCGGGCCGTCGCCGCGGCCGGCCGGGCCGCGGGCGCGATCACCATGGTCCTCAAGGACCTGCGCGTGGTCGCCCGCGGACCGTTCGCCGCCGGGCTCGACGACCAGGAGATCGCCCGCCTCGTCGGCCTTCCGCTGGCCGGCGCGCTGCCGCCGGAACCTGCACTCGCCGACCCGCCGCCGGGAGGCGCGCCGCCCGGCTCCTCCGGTCGCGGTCCGCTCGCCCGGTTCTGCACGGCCTTCCTGGAGCGGGCCCTGAGCGGTGCCGGGAGCGTGGCCGCATGAGCGCCGCGCCCACCGCCGAACTCCTCGGCGCCGTACGCCTCCACCTCGCGGAGCACGGCGGCGATCCCACCCCGGCCCGGGTGGCCGAGGCACTGCGCGCCCGCGGACGGTTGCTCGGCGACGCCGAGGTCCTGGGCGTGGTCCAGTCGCTGCGCTCCGAACTCGTCGGCGCGGGACCGCTGGAGCCGCTGCTGGCCGACCCGGCCGTCACCGACATCCTGGTCAACGCGCCCGACCAGGTGTGGGTGGACCGCGGTCACGGGTTGGAGCGCAGCCAGGTCCGGTTCGCCGACACGGCGGCGGTGCGCCGCCTCGCCCAGCGGCTCGCCACCACCGCAGGCCGCCGGCTCGACGACGCCCGGCCCTGGGTCGACGCCCGGCTTCCCGACGGCACCCGGCTGCACGCCGTGCTGCCGCCCGTCGTGGTCGGCTCGCCGTGCCTGTCGCTGCGCGTGGTGCGGGCCCGCGCCTTCACCCTGGCCGAGCTCGTCGCCGCCGGCACCCTGGACGCCGCCACCTCCGCCCTGCTGCGGGCGGTGCTCGACGCCCGGCTGTCGTTCATGATCAGCGGCGGCACCGGCTCGGGGAAGACCACCCTGCTGAGCTGCCTGCTGGGGCTGGTCGACCCGGCTTCCCGGATCGTGCTCGCCGAGGACTCCGCCGAACTGCGCCCCGACCACCCTCATGTGGTCAGGCTGGAGACCCGGCCCGCCAACCAGGAGGGCGCCGGCCACGTCACCCTGCGGGACCTGGTCCGCCAGGCCCTGCGGATGCGGCCGGACCGGCTCGTGGTCGGCGAGGTGCGAGGCGCCGAGGTGACCGACCTGCTCAGCGCGCTCAACACCGGGCACGAGGGCGGGTGCGGCACCGTCCACGCCAATGCCGCGGTCGACGTGCCGGCCCGGCTTGAGGCGCTCGGCAGCACGGCCGGACTCGACCGCGCCGCCCTGCACAGCCAGTTGGCCGCCGCGCTGTCCCTCGTGGTCCATCTGGTGCGGGACGCCTCGGGCCGCCGGCGGCTCGCCGAGATCCACGTCCTGCGACGCGGTGCCGACGGGCTCGTCACCACGGTTCCCGCGCTCGTCCGCGACACCCTCGGCCGCACCGAACGCGGCCCGGGCTGGGAGCGCCTGACCGCCCTGTGCTCGGCGGGCGCGTCATGAACGCCGCCGTGCTGCCGCTCGCAGCCGTGCTCTGCGCCTGCTTGGCGCTGTACGCCGTGCGCGTCGACCACGCCGGCCGCCGCCGCGCCGGACTCCTGCTCGAACGCTCCCGCCGGCCCTCGCGGCCGCGCGCGCACTGGTCGGGGCGGATGGCCGCGGCACTCGCGGGTCTCGTGCGGGGCGCGCCGGACGGACCCGGCGCTCCGGCGGGCGAAGCCCCGTCGGGCCACGCCGGGTCGGCGCCGACCGGACCCTCCCTCCCGGACCCGCCGAGAACCGGCGCGCGGATGCGGGGGCCGCAGGTCAGGGAGCCGCGCTCCCGGGGGCCGCGGGCCCGGGGCCGGAAGCGGGCCGCCGGGGGCGCCGCGTCAGCGCGGGCGCGGACCGGAGCCGCACCGGGTCGGCGGCCGGACCTCGCGGCGCGGCCGGACCTCGCGGCGCGGCCGGACCTCGCGGACGGCTGGTCCGACCGCCAACTGCGGTCCCTACCGGGGGCGGTGGAGGAGTCCGGCGGGCGTGGGGCCCGCGGCGTGCGCTGGGCCGGGCCGGGGCTGTTCGCGCTGGCCGCGGGGGCGGTGCTCGGCGTCGTGACGCACTCGCCGGTGCCGGTCCTGGCCGGGCTGGTGGCCGTTCCGCTCGTCGGCAGGATGCGCGAGCGCCGGGCCGCGCGGGCCGGCGCGGAGCGTGCCGCGGCGGCCGTTGCGGCGCTGTGCGCCACGCTGGCGGCGGAGTTGAGGGCGGGACGGCCGCCGCACCTCGCGCTGGCAGAAGCGGTCGAGACGGCCGGTTGGCCCGAGTCGGCCGAACTGGCTGGAGCGGCAGGGCTGTTGCTGTCGGCGGCCCGGTTCGGCGGCGACGTCCCGCAGGCGCTGCGGTCGGCCGGGCGTCGACGGGAGGGCCTGCACGGGCTCGCCGCGGTCGCCGCATGCTGGCAGGTCGCGGTGGACGGCGGCGCCGGGCTGGCCGCGGCGCTGGACCGGGCCGCCGGGGCGCTGCGGGCCGAGGCCGATCAACGGGACGACCTGAGGGCGCAGTTGGCCGGGCCGCGGTCCACCGCGGTGCTGCTCGCGCTGCTTCCGGTCTTCGGCCTGGTGCTGGGCTCCGGTCTGGGCGCCGATCCCTCCGCGGTGCTGCTCCACACCCCCGCGGGACTGGCCTGCCTGGTCGCCGGCGGGCTGCTGGAGTGCGCGGGGCTCGCCTGGACCGGGCGGATCATCCGCGCGGCGGAAGGGAGGCCGTCGTGACGGCCGCCGCCGGTGTCGTCCACAGCCTGGGGACAGCGCTCGCCGCGGCCCTCGCGTCCTTGGTGGCCGCGGTGCCGGCGGCGGCCGACGCCGCACGGCGCAGGCACGCGCTCAGACGGCTGCGCCGTGCCTTGCACGCCGGACCGGTCCGCCGTGAGCCCGGACGCTCGCCCGATGGGGCCCGGCGACTGCTCGGGCGGTGGGCGCCGGTGATCGGCGCCGCCCTGGCGCCCGTCGTGCTGCTGGGAGGCGTACTGGGCGTCCTCGCCGGGGCGGGGGCGGGGATCGGCCTCAGAAGGTGGCTCGCAGCCCGTGAGGCGGCCACAGGCGGCTCCGAGGCCGGCGAGGCGACCGCCCCGCCCGACCCGGCGCAACTCCCGCTCTGCGCCGACCTGCTGGCCGCCTGCCTGGCCGCCGGGGCTGCCCCCGGGGAGGCCGCGGAGGCGGTCGGGAGGTGTCTCGACGGGCCGTTGGGCCGCGCGCTGACAGGCGTCGCCGCCGAGTTGCGGCTCGGCGCGGACCCCGCGGAGTGCTGGGACCGGTTCGGACGCCGGCCCGGCGCCCAGCCGATGGGCCGTTGCCTGTCCCGGGCATCCAGCACGGGAAGCGCCCCGGTCGCCGAGATGTCCCGGCTGGCCGCCGATTACCGCGCGGGGTACGGGCGTTCGGCGGTGGCGCGGGCCCGCAGGGCGGCGGTGCTGGCCACCGCGCCGCTGGGCGTGTGCTTCCTGCCGGCCTTCCTGCTGCTGGGGGTCGCCCCCGTGGTGATGGGTCTGGCCGGGACCGTGCTGGGCACGGGCGCGCGCTGACCGGACCGGCGCACACGGTGCCACACGCGGCCTCTTCGCGCTCGCAATCTCCCACTTCATGACCGATACAAGCCGTTCACCCCAGATGTCCCACCCGATACGTCCCACCCGAGACGGCACACACACAGAAACCCACCAGGAGGCCCAGATGACGACCGAAACGACCACCCCCGCCCTCGCCCACGTCCCCGCCCTCGCCCACGTCCCCGCCCTCGCCCACGTCCCCGCTCTCACCAACGTCCCCGCCCTCGCCGATGTCCCCGCCCCTACCCGCGTGCCGGCACGCGGCCCGGAGGCCGCCCTTGTCGCCGCCGGCGCCGGGGTGGCCAGGCGCGGCTCCGAAGGGCGGGCGGTCGCACGGAGGTTCGTGCGGCGGCTGAGGAGCCGCAGGGTCGCCGCGGACGCCGGGATGAGCACGGCCGAGTACGCGGTCGGGACGATCGCGGCGTGCGGGTTCGCGGCGGTGCTCTACAAGATCGTGACGAGCGGGCCGGTGCGGTCCGCGCTCACCGGGGTGATCGAGAAGGCCCTCCATGTCCCGTTCTGAGAGCCGACGCCGCGCGGGGGCCGGGCAGCCGGGGAGCGGTCGCGACCAGGGCTACGTCACGGCGGAGAGCGCGATGGTCATCCCGATGCTGGTCGCGTTGACCGGGCTGCTGATCTGGGGGCTGATGGCGGCCGCCGCCCAGGTCAGATGCGTGGACGCGGCGCGGGCGGCCGCGCGGCAGGCGGCCAGGTCGGAGACCCCGGCAGTCGTGCGGGCGGCCGCCCGGCAGGCCGCGCCGTCCGGCGCCAGGATCAGCGTGAGCAGGGCGGACGGCCTGGTGCGGGTGCGGGTCGTGGTCCCGGCGCCGCGGTTCCCGCTCACGCTGGTCGCGGAGGCCGCGGCCCTCGATGAGGACGCCGTCGACGAGGGCGCGGTGGACGCGGCGCGGGGAGGTGGCGTGCCGTGAGAGGCGACCGCGGTTCGGCCACGGTCTGGTCGCTCGGTCTGACGGCGGTGCTGCTCGCGGTGTTCACGGCGGTGCTCCTCATGGACCAGGCCGTGGTGGCCCGCCACCGTGCGGGCGCCGCCGCAGACCTCGCGGCGCTCGCGGCGGCCGACCACGCCCTGGACGGCGAGGCGGCGGCCTGCCGCCTCGCCGTGCGGGTGGCCTCGGCGCAGGGCGCGACGGTGCTGGGCTGCACGCTCAGCGGGGAGGTGGCCGACGTGGTCGCCGGGGTCGGCGACGCGCGGGTCCGCTCCCGCGCGGGACCGCCGGGACCGGCGGGACCGGCGCCCTTGGCGCGCTGAGCCGCGCCCCGGCTGCCCCGCTTTCAGGCAGACGGGGCCGGCGGAGCCGTCGGCGGCGGGGAAGGCGCTGCGGGCGCGGCGTCGTCGGGCTCCGCGCCGGCGGCCAGCAGGCAGTCGAGGAGGCGGACGGCGGCGAGCTTGTCGAGGGGGTCGTTGCCGTTGCCGCACTTGGGGGACTGGACGCAGGAGGGGCAGCCGAACTCGCATTCGCAGGCGGCGATCGCCTCCCGGGTGGCGGTGAGCCAGGTGCGGGCGGTGTGGAAGGCGCGCTCGGCGAAGCCCGCGCCGCCCGGGTGGCCGTCGTAGACGAAGACGGTGGGCAGCCCGGTGTCGGCGTGCAGCGGTATGGAGACGCCGCCGATGTCCCAGCGGTCGCAGGTGGCGAAGAGCGGCAGCAGGCCGATGGAGGCGTGCTCGGCGGCGTGCAGGGCGCCGGGCAGCTCCTCCGGGTGGATGCGGGCCGCGTCCAGCTGGTCCTGCGTGACCGTCCACCACACCGCGCGGGTGCGCAGGGTGCGCGGCGGCAGGTCGAGTTTGGTCTCGCCCATGACCTCGCCGGTGATCAGCCTGCGGCGCAGGTAGGACACCACCTGGTGGGTCACCTCGACCGAGCCGAAGTGGATGCGGGCCTCGCCCCAGGGCTCCTCGTCCTCGTCGGCGAGCACCCGGACGTCGGTGGTGTCGCGGGCCATCGTGGAGTAGGGCGGGTCGGCCCGTTCGACCAGGGCGACGGAGTCGTCGAGGTCGAGGCGGCGCACCAGGTAGGTGCGGCCCTGGTGGAGGTGGACCGCGCCGTCGTGGACGGTGGTGTGCGCGGACCCGGCGTCGACGGTGCCGAGCAGCCGCCCGGTGCCGGACTCGACCACCTGGATGGGTGTGCCGCCCCCGCCGCGGATGTCGGTGAGGTCGGCGGCCAGCTCGCGGCGCGTCCAGTACCAGCCGCCGGTCCTGCGGCGCAGCAGTCCGCGCTTCTCCAGCTGGGGGAGCAGGGAGGCGGCCTCCGGGCCGAAGAGGTCGAGGTCCTCGTCGGTGAGCGGGAGCTCCGCGGCGGCCGCGCACAGGTGCGGGGCGAGGACGTACGGGTTGTCGGGGTCCAGCACGGTGGACTCCACGGGGCGTTCGAAGATCGCCTCGGGGTGGTGGACCAGGTAGGTGTCCAGCGGGTCGTCGCGGCCGACCATGATGGCGAGCGCGCCCTGCCCGGTGCGTCCGGCGCGGCCCGCCTGCTGCCACAGGGAGGCGCGGGTGCCCGGGTAGCCGGCCAGCAGGACCGCGTCGAGGCCCGAGACGTCCACGCCCAGCTCCAGCGCGGAGGTGGAGGCGAGGCCGAGGAGGCGGCCCGAGTGCAGGTCGCGTTCCAGGGCGCGGCGCTCCTCGGGCAGATAGCCGCCGCGGTAGGCGGCGACGCGCCCGGGCAGTGAGGCGTCGATCTCGGCGAGGCGTTCCTGGGCGATGACGGCGACCAGCTCCGCGCCGCGCCGCGACCGTACGAAGGCGACCGTGCGGACGCCCTGCAGGACCAGGTCGGTGAGAAGTTCCGCGGACTCCGCGGTGGCCGTGCGGCGCACCGGCGCGCCGTGTTCGCCCGACAGTTCGGTCAGCGGCGGCTCCCACAGCGCGAAGGCCAGCTCGCCGCGCGGGGAGGTGTCCTCGGTGACCTCGGCGACGTGCACGCCGGTCAGGCGCCCGGCGGCCCGGCCCGGGTCGGCGGCGGTCGCGGAGGCCAGTAGGAAGACCGGGTCGGCCCCGTAGCGGGCGCACAGCCGCCGCAGGCGGCGCAGCACCTGGGCGACGTGGGAGCCGAAGACGCCGCGGTAGGTGTGGCACTCGTCGATGACGACGTAGCGCAGGCTGCGCAGGAAGGAGGCCCAGCGGGCGTGGCCCGGCAGGATGCCGCGGTGCAGCATGTCGGGGTTGGTGAGGACGTAGGTGGCGTACTGCCGGACCCACTCGCGCTCCTCGAAGGGCGTGTCGCCGTCGTAGACGGCCGGGCGCACCGCCGTGCCCAGCGGGGCGGCCAGCGCCGCCACGGCGCGTCGCTGGTCGGCCGCCAGGGCCTTGGTGGGGGAGAGGTAGAGCGCGGTCGCGCCGCGCCCGCCGGCGGCGGCTCCCGCGCCCGGCCGGCCGCCGGCGCCGTCGAGGAGCGCGGAGAACACCGGTGCGAGGTAGGCGAGCGACTTCCCGGACGCCGTTCCGGTGGCGACGACCACCGACTCGCCGCGCACCGCGTGGCCTGCCGCGCGCGCTTGGTGGTCCCACGGACGGGCGATTCCGGCGGCCCTGATCGCGTCGATGACCTCGGGTCGGATGCCCTCGGGCCAGGATGCATGTCTCCCGGGACGTGCGGGCAGGTGCTCCGTATGGGTGATGCGTACGGCGCGGCCCGCCCCCGCGGCGAGCCGCTCCAAAGCGGTCCGGGGGGACGGGCGGCCGTGCGCCGACTGCGGAAGATGATCCTGGGCCATCGGCACTCAGTGTGTCACCGGCGTGACGGTCAATCGCAGCAAGGCGTCGTCCTGCCCACCGTGAAGTGATTGAATGCCATCGCGGCTGCTTGTCCGTCCCCTACCGTTACCGTTCGGTGGGTGGCCCCAGGGGGGCGCCGCGTCGATGCAAGGTGCTGGAGGATCCGTGGACCTGTCCCTGTCGACCCGAACCGTCGGCGATCGCACGATCGTCGAGGTCGGCGGCGAGATTGATGTGTACACCGCGCCCAAGCTGCGCGAGCAGCTCGTGGAGCTGGTGAACGACGGGAGTTACCACCTGGTCGTGGACATGGAGGGAGTGGACTTCCTCGACTCGACCGGCCTGGGAGTGCTCGTGGGCGGCCTCAAGCGGGTGCGTGCCCATGAGGGATCGCTGCGTCTGGTGTGCAACCAGGAGCGCATCCTCAAGATTTTCCGCATCACCGGGCTGACCAAGGTGTTCCCGATCCACACCTCGGTCGACGAGGCCGTCGCGGCGACCGACTGACCTTGCGCCCGAGAGGGGCACCGGACGGGTTCGCCGTCCGGTCCCCTGTGATGCCCGCCCATGGAACCGAGGGGGAGGCCAGGCCATGCCCACCGTAGAACTGCTCTTCAGCGCCCAGCCCGAGCACGTGCGCACCGCACGGCTCGTGGCGGCCGCGGTGGCGCGCCGAGCGGGAGTGGACGAGGCGGCTCTCGACGAGGTGCGACTGGCCGTGGGCGAGGCGTGCAGCCGCGCCGTCGGTCTGCACCGCAACAACGGCGTCGAGGACCCGGTGCGCGTCCGGCTGACCGAGGAGGAGAAGAAGTTCTCCATCGAGGTGGCCGACGAGGTGCCGGGCAACGCGTCGGGCGGCTCGCCCGACGGCGGCGAGGACGAGGCCGCTGACGACGAGGGCGAGATGGGTCTGGCGGTGATCAGCGGCCTGGTCGACGACCTGGAGGTCATCGAGGGCGAGAACGGCGGGATCATCCGGATGAGCTGGCCCACCCCCGGGCTCTGACCCGACCCCGCACTCCACGCCCGCCCCCCACTCTCCCGGCTCCCCGTGCCCCGCCGGCGCCTGAGCCCGCGCCCCGCCCGGCCGCGCCGCCCCCGCTGAGCCCCGGCCGCGCCTGCCCGGCCCCTGGAGCGCGCTGCCGCCCGGCCCGGACGAACCCTTCCGCGCCGCCCCGCGCCGCCCCTCCCACCAGGGCTTCCGCACACCGCGCGCATTGGCGCCGTGTCATTTACCGTGGGAATTCCCTACGGGCACCCTTTTGCGATCTTCTGCTGCTCCCTACAATCCGTCCATCTTGCTCAGCTCGCCTGAGCGTTGCGGCTTGATCAGCCGTAGGAGCCGCACGCCCATGCGCCAAACGTCAAGGAGGACGAATGGCGGGGCAACTCACCCCTTCCACGATTGCCGCAGCGCCGGTATTGACCGACGGAAACAAGGCACTCGTGTGGATCATCGCGGTGGTCGCACTGGCCGCACTTGCGCTCGCCGCGGTGTTGGTACGTCAAGTGCTCGCGGCGGACGAAGGCACCGACTCGATGAAGAAGATCGCCGCTGCCGTGCAGGAGGGCGCCAACGCCTACCTCGCACGGCAGTTCCGCACCCTGGGGATCTTCGCGGTCGCGGCGTTCTTCCTGCTCATGCTGCTGCCGGCGGACACCACGTCGCAGCGCGTCGGACGGTCGGTCTTCTTTCTGGTGGGCGCGATCTTCTCCGCGGTGACGGGCTATATCGGAATGTGGCTCGCGGTCCGCAGCAATGTCCGGGTCGCGGCCGCGGCGAGAACGGCCACGCCGGAATCCGGTGAACCCGAGAAAGATCTCACCGAGGTCTCCCACCACGCGATGAAGATCGCATTCAGAACCGGTGGCGTGGTCGGAATGTTCACGGTCGGTCTGGGTCTGCTCGGGGCCTCGGCGGTCGTATTGATCTACAAGGCAGACGCGCCGAAGGTGCTCGAGGGATTCGGTTTCGGGGCGGCGCTGCTGGCGATGTTCATGAGGGTCGGCGGCGGGATCTTCACCAAGGCCGCCGACGTGGGCGCCGACCTCGTCGGCAAGGTCGAGCAGGGCATCCCCGAGGACGATCCGCGCAACGCCGCGACCATCGCCGACAACGTGGGCGACAACGTCGGCGACTGCGCCGGCATGGCCGCCGACCTCTTCGAGTCCTACGCGGTCACCCTGGTGGCGGCGCTGATCCTGGGGAAAGTGGCGTTCGGCGACTCCGGGCTGGCCTTCCCGCTGCTGATCCCCGCGATCGGCGTGCTCACCGCCATGGTCGGCATCTTCGCGGTGTCCCCGCGCCGCAACGACCGCAGCGGCATGACCGCGATCACCCGCGGCTTCTTCATCTCCGCGGTGATCTCGCTGGTCGGGGTGGCCATCGCCGTCTACTCCTACCTCCCCTCCTCGTACGCCGACCTCAAGGGCGTCGGCAGCGACATCTCCGGCCACTCCGGCGACCCGCGGGTGCTGGCGCTGGTCTCGGTGGTCATCGGCATCGTGCTGGCCGCGCTCATCCAGCAGCTCACCGGCTACTTCACCGAGACCTCGCGGCGGCCGGTGACCGACGTCGGGAAGTCCTCGCTGACCGGCGCCGCGACCGTCATCCTGTCCGGCATATCGCTCGGCCTGGAGTCGGCGGTCTACTCCGCGGTGCTGATCGCGCTGGCGGTCTACGGCGCCTTCCTGCTCGGCGGCACCTCCGTGTGGCTGGCGCTGTTCGCGGTCGCGCTGGCCGGCACCGGCCTGCTGACCACGGTCGGCGTCATCGTCGCCATGGACACCTTCGGGCCGGTCTCCGACAACGCGCAGGGCATCGCCGAGATGTCCGGCGACGTGCACGGCGCGGGCGCCCAGGTGCTCACCGACCTCGACGCGGTCGGCAACACCACCAAGGCGATCACCAAGGGCATCGCCATCGCCACCGCGGTGCTGGCCGCCACCGCGCTCTTCGGCTCGTTCAAGGAGGCCATCGACACCGCGGTCGCGACCGCGCATCCAGGGGCGTCCGACGCACGCTGGCTGTCCCTGGACATCTCCCAGCCCAACAACCTGGTCGGCCTGCTCCTCGGCGCGGCGGTCGTCTTCCTCTTCTCCGGCCTCGCGATCAACGCCGTCTCCCGTTCGGCGGGCGCGGTGGTGTACGAGGTGCGCCGGCAGTTCCGCGAGCACCCCGGCATCATGGACGGCACCGAACTGCCCGAGTACGGCCGGGTGGTCGACATCTGCACCAAGGACGCGCTGCGCGAGCTGGCCACGCCCGGTCTGCTGGCGGTGCTGGCGCCGGTCGCGGTGGGCTTCTCGCTCGGCATCGGCTCGCTCGCCTCGTATCTGGCGGGCGCGATCGGCGCGGGCACCCTGATGGCGGTGTTCCTGGCCAACTCAGGCGGCGCGTGGGACAACGCCAAGAAGCTCGTCGAGGACGGCCACCACGGCGGCAAGGGCAGCGAGGCGCACGCCGCCACCGTCATCGGCGACACCGTCGGCGACCCGTTCAAGGACACCGCGGGCCCGGCGATCAACCCGCTGCTCAAGGTGATGAACCTGGTGGCGCTGCTGATCGCGCCGGCCGTGGTGAAGTTCAGCTACGGCGTCGACGCCAACCTGACGGTACGGATCGTGGTCGCGGTCGCCTCCATCGCGGTCATCGTCGGCGCGGTGTACGTCTCCAAGCGCCGCGGCATCGCCATGGACGACCAGAACGGGAAGGGCGGTGACCCGGCGAACTCGGCGAGCGGCTCCACGGTCGCCGCCTGACCTCATCTCACCGCAGCGGCGGGAGCGCGGAACTGACGCGCCGCCACCGTGCACGCCCCACCGTGCGCCCGCCGCTCGCACCCCGCTCACATCGCGCCGGCACCCCCCTCACGACCGGCTCCCCACCGTGCCCTCTCGCGCTCACCGCTTGCTACGAACGGCTTGAAAATCGGACGAATCCGTTCGATACCGGTCGGGAATTCGCGGTGCTCCCCCTTCACCCGTGTATGTTCCGGGGCCGTAAGGCCATGGAAGGGACCATCCGGTGAAGGTGAACAAGAGGCACTCGGCCGCGCTGTCCGTGGCGGCCCTGCTCCTGGCGCTGCCGGGCTGCAGCAGCGACGACTCCGGCAAGAAGCTGGACGACTGGGCCAAGGGCGTCTGCGACCAGGCGCAGACCCAGGTCAAGAAGATCGACGACGCGAACACCTCGATCTCCAAGGTGAACAGCAGCGGGAGCCCGCAGGAAGTGAAGAGCGCCGACTCCGCCGCCTTCCAGAGCATCTCGGACGCCTACAAGTCCCTGGCGCAGACCTTCGACAGCGCCGGACCCGCGCCGAACGGCAAGGAGGGCGCCACCTTCCAGCAGAACGCCGTCTCCGTCTTCACCACGCTGTCCTCGCAGTACGCGGCGCTGAAGAAGCAGGTCGACGGGCTCAACACGTCCGACCAGAGCAAGTTCGCCGACGGCCTGAAGGGCGTCTCGACCTCCCTCAGCCAGACCACCGCCAACGGCGAGAAGGCGCTCACCACCCTGCGCCAGGGCGACGCGGGCAAGGCGCTCGCCAAGCAGCCGGGCTGCCAGCGCGTCTCCGGCAGCGCCTCCCCGAGCGCCTCCTCCTGACCGCCGGGCCGCCGCGCGGCGGTACCCGGCGCGGTCGGCACGCGCGCCGTACCGCCGCCGGTCCGGGACAATGGCGGGTGTGAGTACGCCCCGTCTCCCCGACCCCGACAGCGCCCCGGCCCTGCGCGGCGATCTGAGCGCCGCCGACTTCACCGCGGACGGCTGCCTCGACCTGCTCGGCGCGGTCGCCTACGCGGCGCTCTCCCGCGCCGAGACCGTCCCCGCCCTGCGCGCCACCCGCGGCGGCAGCCCGCTGGAGACGCTGGTCCGGCTCTTCCTGCTGCAACGGAGCGTGCCCTACGACCGGGCCCGCGCCGCGCTGCCCGGCATCGAGCGGTACGAGGCCGGCGGCTGGCTGGTGCGCGACGGCGGCGGCACGGACGGCGTACGGGCCGCCGTGGACGTGCGCCCCTACGCGGGCGACGGCGGCGAGGACTGGTGGATCGTCTCCGACCTGGGCTGCGCGGTCGGCGGCGCGGGCGGCATCGGCGCGGCGGAGGGCGCCGCGCCCGGTGTGGCCCGCGCCGACCTGGTGCTCGGTGTCGGCGGCGCGTCCACCACGCTGGCCGGACTCACCGTGCGCGAACCCGTGGGCCGCGCCCTGGACCTCGGCACCGGCTCCGGCATCCAGGCGCTGCACGCCTCCCGGCACGCCACCCGCGTCACCGCCACCGACCTCAACCCGCGCGCGCTGCACTTCACCCGGCTCACCCTCGCGCTGTCCGGCGCGCGCGAGGCCGACCTGCGCGAGGGCAGCCTCTTCGAGCCGGTCGGCGAGGAGCGGTACGACCTGATCGTGTCGAACCCGCCGTTCGTCATCTCGCCCGGCGGCCGGTTCACCTACCGCGACGGCGGCATGGCGGGCGACGACCTGTGCCGGGCGCTGGTCCAGCAGTCCGCCGGCCATCTCAACGACGGCGGCTGGTGCCAGCTGCTCGCCAACTGGCAGCACACCGAAGGCGAGGACTGGCGCGACCGGGTCGCCTCCTGGGTGCCGGCCGGCTGCGACGCGTGGATCGTGCAGCGCGAGGTGCAGGACGCCGCGCAGTACGCGGAGCTGTGGCTGCGCGACGGCGGCGACCACCGCGACGACCCCCGGGAGTACGCCCGGCGGTACGACGCCTGGCTGGAGGAGTTCGAGCAGCGCAAGGTGTCCGGCGTCGGCTTCGGCTGGATCACGCTGCGCAGGTCCGGCGCCGAGGTGCCCTCGGTCACCGCGGAGGAGTGGCCGCACCCCGTCGAACAGCCGCTCGGCCCGCACATCGCCCAGTGGTTCGCCCGGCAGGACTTCCTGCGCACGCACGACGACGCGGCGCTGCTCGCCGGGCGGTTCACCCTCGCCCCTGACGTGGTCCAGGAGCAGGTGGGGCTGCCGGGCGCGGAGGACCCCGAGCACGTGGTGCTGCGCTCGGCGCGCGGCATGCGGCGCGCCACGAAGGTCGACACGGTCGGCGCGGGCTTCGCCGGGGTGTGCGACGGCACCCTGCCGGCCGGCCGGATCGTGGACGCCATCGCGCAGCTCCTCGGCGAGGACCCGGTGCTGCTGCGCGACCGGACGCCGGAGTCCATCCGGCTGCTGGTCGGCCAGGGATTCCTGGACCCGGTCGTCCCCTGACCCAGGCCCTGGCCCAGGCCCAGGCCGTGGCGCGCGGGCGCAGAGCCGGCGGGGGTGCGCTCAGCGCACGTTGCGCACGATCGTCCAGAGCGCGGCCACGGTCAGCACCGCGTACTGCGCCCGCGGGCTCAGCACCGGACGCCAGCGCCGGCCGCGCAGGCCCTCGACGAGCCAGCGCCCGGACATCCACAGCAGCACCGGCGAGGCGAGGAGCAGCGCGGCGTTCTCGTGGAAGGCGCGCAGGACGTCGCCGTGCAGCAGGTCGTACGCGAGCCGGGTGCCGCCGCAGGCCGGACAGAGCAGTCCGGTCAGCCAGTTGAACGGGCAGCGCGGCAGCCAGTGGCCGCTCTGGTGCGGGTCGGTGCCGTAGAGGTAGAAGGAGCCCGCCACGGCCGCGGCCAGCGCGCCGAGCGGCGCCGCGGCCGGGTGGTGCAGTGGCCCGTCCGGCCGGCGCGCCGCGGGAGGCGCGCCGGCCGGCAGACCGCCGTGCAGGCCGTCAGCCACGCAGGACACGACCCTGCGCGTCGGTCTGGTTGTTGCCGGCGAGCAGCATGATGCCGTCGATCAGCGCCCAGACGCCGCAGCCGCCGCAGGTGAAGAGCTGGCCGAGGGCGATGCCGGTGTGCCCGGTGTAGAACCGGCCGACGCCGAACCCGCCGAGCAGCAGCTGCAGCACGCCCGCGGTGACCTTGGACTTCTCCGAGTACGGGCGGCCGTACGGGTCGTACCCGTAGGGCGCGTTCGGGTCGCCGGTGTAGGAACCGGGCGGGACCGGGTAGCCGGGGGCCTGCGGCGGGTAGCCGTAGCCGGGCTGCTGGCCCTGGGGCGGCGGCGGGTAGCCGTACCCGGGCTGCTGGCCCGGCTGCTGACCCTGCGGCGGATAGCCGTATCCCGGCTCGGGCTCCTGCTTGCCGTACGGATTCTGGCCGTAAGGATTCTGATCGGACATGGCCGTCCCCCCTGCGCTCTGTGCGTGTCGGTCTGTACTGGCGGACATCCTTGCAGCCCCCCGGGCCCGGCGTCCCGCCCCGGGGAAAGGCGGACGGGACGGGCGCGGAACGGCCGCGGGACGGCTCGGCCGGGGCTCGTGGCGGGCGCGACAGCCGGGTCACCGGGGCGCAAGTGTCAGGACACGGTCAGCACAATGTCAGAAACCCGTTGTCCTGCGGTGGTTCCGCGCCCGCGGGCCCCGCAGGCCGGCCGGAGCGGCGGGCGGCGTTCCTACACTCGTCGCCATGGGCGCACATGTCGTGGTGGCGGAGGACGATCCGAAGCAGGCGGAGCTGGTGCGGCGCTACCTGGAGAACGAGGGCCACCGCGTCGTCGTCGTGCCCGACGGCCGGGCCGCGCTGGACGCGGTGCGCCGGCAGCCTCCCGACCTGATGGTGCTGGACGTCATGATGCCGAGGGTCGACGGGCTCGACGTCTGCCGGGTGCTGCGGGCCGACCCCGCGCTGGCCGGGCTGCCGGTGCTGATGCTCACCGCCCGCTCCTCCGAGGACGACCTGCTGCTGGGTCTCGACCTCGGCGCCGACGACTACATGACCAAGCCGTACAGCCCGCGTGAGCTGATGGCCCGGGTGCGCACGCTGCTGCGCCGCGGCGGCGCGGCCCCCTCGACCGCCGCGGCGGCCGACCCGGTGCTGCGGGTGGGCGCGCTCGCGGTGGACCCGGTGCGCCACGAGGTGACCGTCGACGGCCGCAGGGTCGAGTGCACGCCGGGGGAGTTCGGGCTGCTCAGCCTGCTCGCCGCCGAGCCGGGGCGGGTGTTCAGCCGGGCCCAGATCATCGAGCACCAGCACGGCATCGACCGCTACTTCACCTCGCGCACGGTCGACGTCCACGTCATGAACCTGCGCCGCAAGATCGAGCCGCAGCCGTCCCGGCCGCGCCGGCTGCTCACCGTCTACGGCGTCGGCTACAAGCTGACCGCCGAGAGCGGCACACGCGATGCGCGGTGACGCGCGGCAGGACGCCGCAGCGCCGATACGCCCCGCCCGCGCCGGCCGGCGCGACGTGCCGCTGCGCCGCAGCCTGCTGCTGAAACTCCTGGTGCTGTCCGCGCTGGTGTCGGCCTGCTCGATCGCCGCCACCGCGTGGCTGACCGCGCACGTCACCGCGGTCGCCGTCCGGCAGGAGCAGGGCCAGGCGCTGACCGACGACGCGCGGATCTACGACGCGCTGCTCGGCTACGCCGCCACCCACCGCGACTGGGCCGGCGTCGCCGGCACCGTACGGGACCTGGCGGGCGGCAGCGGCCACCGCATCACGCTCACCGACCGCGGCCGCCGCGTCCTCGTCGACTCGGCCGCGCCCGGCGCCCGCCCCGCGGACCTGCCGGCGGAGGCGTCCGCGACGGTGGACCCGCTGTCGGTGGACACCGCGCTGGTGGCGCAGACGCAGCTCAGGGCGGAGGGCGGCGCCGCGCCGCGCGGCGCGTGGGACACCCCGGGCACGGCCGCCCCGGCCGCGGTGCCGGAGCAGCGCGCGGCCTGCGCGGCGCGCGACCGCTGCCTGCCCGGCGCGGTGCCGACCTTCGCCGGCCGCGGCGCCCCCAGCCCCAGCCCCACCGCCGCCGCGCACACCGGGACGCTGGGCACCGACGCCCTGCACACCGACGCCCTGCACACCGACACGCTGCACACCGACGCCCTGCACACCGACGACGGCTCCGGTCCGTCCGACCCGCCGCGTATGGTGCCCGTCCCCCGGCCCGGCGACGGCCGGCCCGCGGCGGTCGTGGCGCAGCCGCCCGCGGCCAGCACGATCGACGCGCGGGCGGTCGGGCCCTTCCGGCTGACGTCCGCGGAGCACGCCACGCTGCGCGGCGAGGCGCTGCGGGTGGCGGCCTGCCTGCGGGACCGGCTGCACCTGAACACGCAGGTCACCGACGCTCCCTCCGGCCGCCCGGTGATCACCACCGCGCAGACCGGCCGCTATCTGCCGACCGACTGCGACACCGCCGCGCTCGCCGCGCTGACCCGCACCGAACGGCACGCGCTCACCCAGCTCGACGCGCTCGTCGACAGCTGCCTGGACCGGCACCACGCGCCGCACATCGAGGTCGGCGCCGACTTCGGCTGGACGGCCGCCGCCCCGCGGCAGGCCGGCGCGCATCCGCGGGCGGCCGACGACGTCGCGCCCTCCTGCATCGACACCGGCCGCCGCGAGCAGCTCGCCTCGTACGTCGCGCCGCCGGTGCTGCTCTTCGTGAGCAGCACACCGCGCACCGCGTCGGCGTTCCTCGACCTGTCGGGCGCCAACCGGGCCAGGATCGCCGAGGTGACCGGACTCGTCCTGCTGCTGACGCTCACGGTGACGGCGCTCGCCGGCACCCGGATGGTGCGGCCGCTGCGGGCGCTCGCGGGCGCCGCGCGGCGGATGACCGACGGCGACCTGAGCGCCCGGGTGCGGTCCACCGCCAACGACGAGATCGGCGGGGTGGCCGCCGCCTTCAACACCATGGCCGAGCGGCGCGAGCAGTCCGAGGGCCTGCGCAAGGCGATGGTCAGCGACGTGGCGCACGAGCTGCGCACGCCGCTGAGCAACATCCGCGGCTGGCTGGAGGCGGCCGAGGACGGCCTGGTCGTGCCGGACCGCGCGCTGCTGTCGTCGCTGCTGGACGAGGCGGTGCTGCTCCAGCACGTGATCGACGACCTGCGCGACCTGTCCGCGGCCGACGCGGGCGAGCTGCGACTGCGCCCGCAGGCCCTGGACCTGGCCGACCTGCTCGGCCAGGTCGCCACCGCGCACCGCGGCACCGCCGACGCCGCGGGCGTGGTGCTGCTCACCGCCGTGGACCCCGCCGTGGACCCCGCGGCCGGTCCCGCCTCGGCCGCCCCCGCGAGCCCCGCTGCCCCGGCTGCCCCCGCCGAGGACCCCTCCGCCGCCGGTTCCGGCGACCCGCCGCCGTCCGGCCGCGCCACCGGCGAGAACCGGCCGATCCCGGCCTGGGCGCAGGCGGACCCGGTCCGGCTGCGGCAGGCCGTCGGCAACCTGGTGTCCAACGCGATCCGCCACACCCCCGCAGGGGGCACCGTGACCGTGCGGGCACGGCCGGTGGGGACCGGCGGGGTGGTGATCGAGGTGGCCGACACCGGGTCCGGGATCGCCGCCGAGGACCTGCCGCGGGTCTTCGACAGGTTCTGGCGGGCGGAGAAGTCCCGCAGCCGCCAGACCGGCGGCAGTGGCCTGGGGCTTTCCATCGTGCGCAAGCTCGCCGAGGCGCACGGCGGGAGCGTCGCGGCGGCCAGCGGGCCGGGCGCCGGATCAGTCTTCACGATCACCATTCCCGGCCCGGCCTGAGGAGGTGCGTGCACGGGCCACGGGGGTGTCGCCCGCCGGGCCGGCGGGTGCCCGGCGGGGTCGCGCCGACGTGCCGCGGAGGGCGCGGGACGGGGCCGTGGCAGGGCCGTTTCCGGGCACGATCGGCCGAAGCGACGTAGCCTTCATGGGGACCCCGACGGTGTGGATAGAACGTACATCGGGTTACCGTTCGAGTGGCGTTGTGGACTTTTCCCGTTTGACACGGGCCCAGGAGGTACGGTCACACTCCGCAGCGACACCCCTTCTACCCGGAGAGATGAGCGAAGTTGTCCCCGACCCGCGAGACCGCACCAGGCGGCCGCCGACTCGTCATTGTCGAGTCGCCTGCCAAGGCGAAGACGATCAAGGGCTACCTCGGCCCGGGATACGTCGTCGAGGCCAGCGTCGGGCACATCCGCGACCTCCCCAACGGGGCCGCCGAAGTGCCGGCGGAGTTCAAGGGCCAGCCATGGGCGCGGCTCGGCGTGAATGTGGACAGCGATTTCGAGCCGATCTACGTCGTGAACGCCGACAAGAAGGCTCAGGTCAAGAAGCTCAAAGATCTTCTGAAGGACTCCGACGAGCTATTCCTCGCCACCGATGAGGACCGCGAGGGCGAGGCCATCGCCTGGCATTTGCAGGAAATCCTCAAGCCCAAGGTCCCGGTGCACCGGATGGTGTTCCACGAGATCACCAAGGACGCCATCCAGGCGGCCGTCCGCAATCCCCGCGAGCTGAACCAGCGGCTGGTGGACGCCCAGGAGACCCGCCGCATCCTCGACCGGCTGTACGGCTACGAGGTCTCCCCGGTGCTGTGGAAGAAGGTCATGCCGCGGCTGTCGGCCGGCCGTGTGCAGTCCGTCGCCACCCGGCTGGTCGTGGAGCGCGAGCGGGAGCGCATCGCGTTCCGCAGCGCCGAGTACTGGGACCTGACCGGCACCTTCAGCACCGGCAGGACCGGGGACGCCTCCGACCCCTCCACGGTCGCCGCCCGGCTGATCGCGGTGGACGGGCGCCGGGTCGCCCAGGGCCGGGACTTCGACGCGTCCACCGGTCAGCTGAAGTCCGGCGCCAACGTGCTGCAGCTCGACGAGTCCGCCGCCCGGGCGCTGGCCGCGTCGCTGGCCGACACGCAGTTCGCGGTGCGCAGCGTCGAGTCCAAGCCGTACCGCCGCTCGCCGTACGCGCCGTTCCGCACCACCACCCTCCAGCAGGAGGCGTCGCGCAAGCTCGGCTTCGGCGCGAAGGCCACCATGCAGGTGGCCCAGAAGCTGTACGAGAACGGCTTCATCACCTACATGCGTACCGACTCCACCACGCTCTCGGTGACCGCGATCAACGCCGCCCGTGCGCAGGTCACGCAGCTGTACGGGGCCGACTACCTGCCGGACAAGCCGCGCGTCTACGCCGGGAAGGTGAAGAACGCGCAGGAGGCGCACGAGGCGATCCGCCCCTCCGGCGACCGCTTCCGCACCCCGGCCGAGACCGGCCTGACGGGCGACCAGTTCCGGCTGTACGAGCTGATCTGGATGCGCACGGTCGCCTCCCAGATGAAGGACGCGGTCGGCCAGTCCGTCACCGTCAGGGTCGGCGGCTCCTCCGCCGACGGGCGGGACGCCGAGTTCTCCGCGTCCGGCAAGATCATCACCTTCCACGGCTTCCTCAAGGCGTACGTCGAGGGCGCCGACGACCCGAACGCCGAGCTGGACGACCGCGAGCGCCGGCTGCCGCAGGTCACCGAGGGCGACCCGCTGAGCGCCGACGAGATCACCGCGGACGGCCACGCCACCAAGCCTCCGGCCCGCTACACCGAGGCCAGCCTGGTCAAGGAGCTGGAGGAGCGCGAGATCGGCCGCCCGTCGACGTACGCGACGATCCTCGGCACGATCCTGGACCGCGGCTACGTCTTCAAGAAGGGCACCGCGCTCGTCCCGACGTTCCTGTCCTTCGCCGTCGTCAACCTGCTGGAGAAGCACTTCGGCCGGCTCGTCGACTACGACTTCACCGCCTCCATGGAGGACGACCTCGACCGCATCGCCCGCGGCGAGGCCCAGGCCGTGCCGTGGCTGCGCCGCTTCTACTTCGGCGCCGAGGACGGCTCGGGCGCCACGGAGCACTCCGCGGCCCTGGCCGGCAACGGCGACGGCGACCACCTCGGCGGCCTGAAGGAACTCGTCGAGGACCTCGGCGCGATCGACGCCCGGGAGATCTCGTCCTTCCCCGTCGGCGAGGGCATCATGCTGCGCGTCGGCCGCTACGGCCCGTACGTGGAGAAGGGCGAGCGCGGCGAGGAGGACCACCGCCGCGCCGACGTGCCCGACGAACTGCCGCCGGACGAGATGACCGTCGCGTACGCGCAGGAGCTCTTCGACCGGCCCAGCGGCGAGTTCGAACTCGGCACCGACCCGGCGACCGGCCGCCCCGTCGTCGCCAAGGACGGCCGTTACGGCCCGTACGTCACCGAGGTGCTCCCCGAGGACACCCCGAAGACCGGCAAGAACGCGATCAAGCCGCGCACCGCGTCGCTCTTCAAGTCGATGACCCTGGACACGGTCACCCTCGACGACGCGCTCAAGCTCATGTCGCTGCCCCGGGTGGTGGGCGCCGACGCCGAGGGCGTCGAGATCACCGCGCAGAACGGCCGCTACGGGCCCTACCTGAAGAAGGGCACCGACTCACGCTCCCTGGAGAGCGAGGACCAGCTCTTCAGCATCACCCTCGACGAGGCGCTGGCCGTCTACGCCCAGCCCAAGGCCCGCGGCCGCGCCGCCGCCAAGCCGCCGCTGAAGGAACTGGGCACCGACCCGGTCAGCGAGCGCCCCGTCGTCGTGAAGGACGGCCGCTTCGGGCCGTACGTCACCGACGGCGAGACGAACGCGACGCTGCGCCGCGACGACGACGTGGAGACGATCACCCCCGAGCGCGGGTACGAACTCCTCGCCGAGAAGCGGGCGAAGGCCCCGGCCAA
This sequence comes from Actinacidiphila polyblastidii, assembly GCF_036353415.1. Taxonomy (NCBI): domain Bacteria; kingdom Bacillati; phylum Actinomycetota; class Actinomycetes; order Kitasatosporales; family Streptomycetaceae; genus Actinacidiphila; species Actinacidiphila polyblastidii. The sequence goes on along the minus strand of NZ_JAZEWV010000051.1, from coordinate 19,861 downwards.
GAAGACCGCGAAGAAGGCCGCCCCGAAGAAGGCGGCGGCCAAGAAGGCGGCTCCGGCGAAGAAGGCCGCGGCGAAGAAGGCGGCGCCCGCCGCCAAGAAGGCCGCCACGAAGAAGACCGCGGCGACCAAGAAGGCCGCCTCCCTCCCCGAGTGACCTCCGCGCTGACCTCCGCGCCGCTGGACCGGCCCCGCGAGGGGTCCGGCCGGCGGCGGAGGTGAGGCAGGAGGAGTGGCGGGGCCGGAGCCGGATAGGCTGTCAGGATGACGCGATCCGAGCAGCCGGCGCAGCCCGCCGGCGTCACCGAGGCGTTCGCAGCAGACCTCGCGGCCGACTCCCGTGAGCGGGCGGTGGGGGCGCTGCTGAAGATCCCGGCGCTGCGCAGGCTGTGGAGCGCCCAGCTCACCGGAGCGGTCGCCGACCGCCTCGGCATGCTGGTGCTGCTCTACCTCACCGTGCAGGCCGTGTTCACGGCCGGCGCGTTCGGCGACGGCTACCGCGGCATCGCCTTCGCGACCGCCGCCGTGCTGGCCGCCCGCGTCGTGGCGACCGTGCTCTTCGGCGCGGTGCTGCTCGGCCCGCTGTCCGCGCTCACCTCGCACGCGGGGCCGCTGGACCGGCGCTGGACGATGATCGGCGCCGACGCCGTACGGCTCGCGCTGTTCGTCATCGCGCCGCTGTGGATCACCTGGACGCCGCACTCGGCGTACCTGTGGCTGCTCGGGACCGCGTTCGTCGCCGGCGTCGCCGAACGGCTGTGGGCGGTGGCGCGCGACGGCGCCGCCCCCGCGCTGCTGCCGGCACCCGGCGACACCTCGGTCCGGCCCGCGCCCGACCACCTGGCCACGCTGCAGCGCCTGGACCTGCGCACCGGCTTCGTCGCGCTGCCGCTGGCCGCCGCCTCGCTCGTCGTGATCACCCTCGTCAACACGCTGATCGCGGTGGGCATCGACTGGTTCCACCTGCACCAGGCGGCCCTGTCCTCGTACGTCGCCGCCGGGCTGTTCTCCTCGTCCATCGCGGTCCTCTACCTGCTCGAACTCCCCTCCGGCACCCCGGCGCGGCCGCGCTCCCCGCTGGAAGGGCTGCGGCTGCCCAAGGGGCCGTCGGGCGCCGAGCGCGGCCGCAGCGGCGCGCTGCCGCTGTTCGTCCTGGCCACCGCCGCCACCGCGGGCGCGATCGGCGCCGCGGCGGCCGTCGCCGTCCTGCACGCCACCACCATCGGCTTCGGCCCCACCGGCTTCGGGCTGCTCGTGCTGGCGCTGACCGGCGGCACCGTCACCGGCATCAGGATCGCCCCGCACACGCTGCCGGGGCTGTCCAGGCGGCGGCTGTTCGCGCTGGCCATCGGCGTCACCGGCATCGCCCTGCTGCTCACCGGGATCGTCGCCGACCAGACCACGGTGCTGCTGATCGCCCTGCTGGCCGGCCTCAGCGCCGGCGTCACCGCGAACACCGGCCACCTGCTCGTCGAGCAGGAGGCCGAGGAGCCGCGCCGCGCCAGGACCGCGGAGCACCTGCGGGCGGTGGTACGGGCCGCGCTGGGCGTCGCCGCCGTCGGCGCGCCGCTGCTTGCCGGCGCGATCGGCCCGCGCCGCATCCACAACGGCCACTTCACCTTCGACCACGGCGGCGCCGCCTACACCCTGATGCTCGTCGGCGCGCTGCTGCTGCCCGTCGCCGCCCTGGTGCTCGGCAAGACCGACGACCGCAGCGGAGTGCCGCTGCGGCGCGACCTGCGCGAGGCGCTGCGCGGCGGCGAACCGGCCGCCGCGCCGGCCGCCGACGGCTTCTTCATCGCGATAGAAGGCGGCGACGGCGCCGGCAAGTCCACCCAGGTGGAGGCGCTCGCCGAGTGGATCCGCAGCAAGGGCCACGAAGTCGTCGTCACCCGCGAGCCGGGCGCCACCGCGATCGGCAAGCGGCTGCGCTCGATCCTGCTCGACGTGTCCTCCGCCGGCATCTCGCACCGCGCCGAGGCGCTGCTCTACGCCGCCGACCGCGCCGAGCACGTCGACAGCGTGGTGCGGCCCGCGCTCGCCCGGGGCGCGATCGTCATCTCCGACCGCTACATCGACTCCTCCGTCGCCTACCAGGGCGCCGGACGCGACCTCGCGCCCACCGAGGTGGCCCGCATCTCCCGCTGGGCCACCGACGGGCTCGTCCCGCACCTGACCGTGCTGCTCGACGTGACGCCCGAGGCCGCGCGGGAACGGTTCACCGAGGCGCCCGACCGGCTGGAGTCCGAGCCGGCCGAGTTCCACCAGCGCGTCAGGGCCGGATTCCTGACGCTGGCCGCGGCCGACCCGGCCCGCTACCTCGTCGTCGACGCCGCCCAGACCCCGGAGGCCGTCGCCACTCTCGTACGGCACCGGCTCGACCAGCTGCTGCCGCTCTCCGCCCAGGAGATCGAGGCGCGCGCCGAGGCCGAGCGCAAGGCGGCCGAGGAGGCCGCCCGCCGCGTCGCCGAGGAGGCCGCGCGCAAGGCCGAGGAGGAGCGCAGGGAGCGCGAGCGCCAGGCCCAGCTGGAGAAACTGCGCCGCGAGGAGGAGGAGCGCCGGCTCGCCGCCGAGGAGGCTGCCCGCCGCGAGATCGCCGAACGCAAGGCCGCGCAGGAGGCCGAGGCGGCCCGCCTCGCCGCGGAGGCCGAGGCGGCCCGCGTCGCCGAGCAGACCGCCCGCCGCGAGGCGGAGGAGGCGGCCCGCGCCGCCGAGCAGGAACGGTTGCGCCGGCTCGCCGACGAGCAGGCGCGGCTGCGCTTGGAGGCGGACGAGAAGCGCCGCGAGAAGCAGCGCAAGGCCGAGGAGGCGCTGCAGCGCGCGGAGTCCGCCCGCGCGCAGGCCGCCGAGCGGGCCGCGGCCGCGGCGGCTGCGGCTTCCGCCGCAGAGGCCGACGCCGACTCCGACTCCGACGAGACCGCGGTGCTGCCCGCCGTCGCCGACGAGCCCGAGCAGTCCGCGTTCGAGGACGACAGCAACACGACGGTGCTGACGCCGGTGCACGGCGCGGGTGACGCGTCCGAGACGACGACGGTGATGGCGCCTGTGCCGGCCGAGGAGCCGGCGGCCGAGGAGCCGGCGGAGGAGGAACCGGCTGCCGAGCCGGCGCCGGACGACGAGCCCGAGGATCAGCCCGCCGACGAGCCCGCGTCCGACTCCTCCGAGACGACGACCGTCATGCCGCCGGTCCGCCCGCAGGACGCGGACGGCACCGCCGGCGCGGACGAGACCGCGGTCCTGCCGCCCGTGCCGGGCACGGCCCGCGACTCCGATCCCACGGACCGCGTGCCGCCGTGGCTCTTCCGGCCCGACCAGCCGGACAACGAGCGCACCCGCGAGATGCCCTCCGCCCAGCAGCCCCCCCGGCGCCCCCGCCCCGACTGGGCCGAGGAAACCCCCCTCGACGACCTCCCCACCCTCGCCGACGAACTCCTCGGCCCCCACAACGACGACACCCCCCGCCCCCCCAAACGCTCCTCCTGACCCCACCCCCGGAGGTGCCCCGCAGGGGCACACGAGGGGCGCGGGGAACTGCGCGAGCAACCGGCCACCGGGCGGAGGGTCCGGGGCGAGACGGGTGCACCCGGTCGGTGCGGCCGGTGCCCCGCAGGGGCACACGAGGGGCGCGGGGAACTGCGCGAGCAACCGGCCACCGGGCGGGGGGTCCGGGGCGAGACGGGTGCACCCGGTCGGTGCGGTCATTGCCCCGCAGGGGCACACGAGGGGCGCGGGGAACTGCGCGAGCAACCGGCCACCGGGCGGGGGGTCCGGGGCGAGACGGGTGCACCCGTCTCGTGCGGCCGGTGCCCCGCAGGGGCACACAAGGACCACCGCCCCCCCGGGCGGGGGGTCCGGGGCAAGCGGGGGCACCCGCTCGGTGCGGCCCCGTAACGGCCGAGCGCCGGCGACCCCGCGTCGGCGACAATGAGACGTGCGCTATCTGCTGCTGGGACACGCCGAGGTGCGGGACGGCGACACCGCCGTCCCGCTGAGCGGCGCCCGCCTGAGAGCGCTGATCACCGCACTGGCCCTGCACCCCGGCCGCGCCGTCCCGCAGGACGAGCTGATCGCCGAGGTGTGGGCGGACGACCCGCCCGCCGACGCGCCGGGCGCACTGCAGGCCCTGGTCGGGCGGCTGCGCAGAGCCCTCGGCCGGGAGGCCGTGACCTCGGAGCCGGCCGGCGGCTACCGCCTCGTCGCGCGCCCGGAGTCCGTCGACCTGTTCGAGTTCGAGGCGCTGCTGCGCGAAGGGGAGGCGGCGCTGGGCCGTGACGCGGCCGCCGAGGCACGGACCACCCTGACCCGCGCGCTCGCGCTGTGGCGCGGGCCCGCCCTGGCCGACATGCCCGACGACACCGGCCGTCGCACCGCTGCGGCGGCCCGCCCGGAAGCCCTGCGGCTGGCCGCACTCCGGCTGCGGATCGAGGCCGATCTCGCGCTCGGCCGCGCCGCCGACGCGCTGCCCGCGCTGCGCGAGGCGGTGGCGGACCATCCGCTGGACGAGGCGTTCCGCGTCCAGCTGATCCGTGCGCTGCGGGCGGCGGGCAGGACTGCCGACGCCCTGGTGGCGTACGAGGAGGCCAGGACCGTCCTGGCCGAGACGCTGGGCGCCGACCCCGGCCCCGAACTGCGCGCGCTCCACGCGGAGTTGCTGCGCCTCGAACCCGTGCCCGAGCCCGTGCCTGCGCCCGCGCCGCCGCCGACCGCGCCCCGCAGCGGCAACCTCCGCGCCCGCCTCACCAGCTTCGTCGGCCGCGAGGCCGAACTCGACGCGATCCGCGCCGACCTGGGCGCCACCCGCCTGGTCACGCTGACCGGTCCCGGCGGCTCGGGGAAGACCCGGCTGGCCCAGGAGGCCGCGGACCGGGCCGACACCGCGGACCACCCCGACGGCGTGTGGCTCGCCGAACTCGCCCCGCTCGACGACCCGGCCGCCATCCCGCACGCCGTGCTGAGCGCGCTGGGCCGCCGTGACACCTTCGTGCTGACGCCGACGTCGTACTCGGTCGAGGACCCGCTGGCCCGGCTGCTGGAGCACTGCGCGTCGCGCCGCCTGCTGCTGGTGCTCGACAACTGCGAGCACCTGATCGGCGCCGCCGCCGCGCTCACCGCGGAGTTGCTCGCGCAGTGCCCGGGGGTGACCGTGCTGGCCACCAGCCGTGAGCCGCTGGGCGTGCCGGGGGAGGTGGTGCGCCCGGTGGAGCCGCTGCCGCCGCTGACGGCGTACCGGTTGTTCGAGGAGCGGGCGGCGGCGGTGCGCGGTGGCGCGGACGCGCAGGGTCCCGGCGGCCGCCGCGCGGACCACGACGAGGCGGCGGTGCGCGAGATCTGCCGCCGCCTGGACGGGCTGCCGCTGGCCATCGAGCTGGCCGCGGCGCGGTTGCGCGCGCTGTCCCCGCGGCAGATCGCGGACCGGCTGGACGACAGGTTCCGGCTGCTGACCGGCGGCAGCAGGACGCTGCTGCCGCGCCAGCAGACGCTGCGCGCCGTGGTCGACTGGAGCTGGGACCTGCTCGACGAGCGCGAGCGGGACACGCTGCGCGCGCTGAGCGTCTTCGCCGGCGGCTGCACGCTGCCTGCCGCCGAGGCGGTGTGCGGCGCGGACGCGCTGGACACCGTCGCCCAGCTCGTCGACAAGTCCCTGGTGATCGCCGACCACGGCCGCCCGGGAGGCACCCGCTACCGGCTGCTGGAGACCATCCACGAGTACGCCGCCGAGCGGCTGGCCGAGCATCCGCAGGAGGCCGCCGCCGCGAGCGCCCGGCACACCGCCTACCACCGCGACCTGGCCCGGACCGCCGATCCGCAGCTGCGCGGCGCCGACCAGATGCACTGGCTGGACGTGCTGGAGACCGAGGTCGACAACATCAGGGCCGCGCTGCACCGCGCGATCGCCGCGGGCTGCGAGGACGACGCGATCCGGATGGCGCTGGCCATGGGCTGGTTCTGGTGGATTCGCAACTACCGCGACGAGGCGAGCGGCATGCTCGACCGGGTGCTCGCGCTCGGCGGCGGGCCGCCGCAGGACGACACCGACCCGATGTACTGGCCGCGCATGGACCTGCGGCTGCTCGACTTCTTCGTCAAGAGCGACCTCGACGCGCAGGAGCAGTGGTTCTCCTCGCAGGGCCGGGAGACCGCCGACCTGCTGATCGGCGTCTACGGCAAGGGCGGTCCGCCGGCGGCCCGCTTCCCCGGCCTGCTGTGGCCGTTCACCGCCTACCTGCACGGGGGCAGTGCCGAGATGCGCCGGCACACCGACGCGGTCGTCGCCAACTGCCGCATCCACGGCGGCGACTGGGAGCTGGCGGCGGCGCTCATGTTCCGCACCCACGTCACCGTCGACTCCCCCGGCGGGCTGGAGCGGGCCGACGCGGACCGCGCGGAGCTGAGGCGGCTCACCCCGCGTCTCGGCGACCGCTGGGTCCGCGCCCAACTGCACGGCGCCAGCGCCGAGATCGAGACGCTGCGCTGCAACTACGCACAGGCGCTGGCGGACTACGAGGCGGCTCTCGCGCTGAGCCGGGAGCTGGGCGCCGTCAGTGAGGGAGCGTTCCTGCTGGGGCGGATGGCCGACCTGGCGTACCGCGCGGGCGACGACGAGGCGGCGCGCACCCTGTGCGCCCAGGCCGAGGAGGAGGCCGAGCGCTACTCCGTCTGGGACGCCCGCACCTACATCCGCTACCTCAAGGCCGTGTTCCTGCTGGAGCGCGGCGAGGTGTCCGAGGCCCGCGCGATGTGCGAACTGACCGCGGGCCACATCGCCGACGGCACGCCGCCGCCGATGTTCCAGGTCCTGGTGGCGGCCCTCGCCGCCCGCATCACCGCCGCCGAGGGCGACCTCCGGGGCGCGCTGGCCGGTCTCGCCGAGGCCGCCCGCACCGCCGAGGAGGTCGGCTGCACCGATCCCGTGCTGGCCGCCCAGTTCGACACCGCCGCCGACCTCCTGCTCTCGCTGGGCGATCCGGCCGCGGCGGTCCGCCTGTCGGCGGCGTCCACCGAGGTACGAGGCGCCCTGCCGCGCACGGTCCGCGAGGCCGCGGCGCAGGCCGCGCTGCGCCGCGAGGCGGCGCGGCTGCTCGGCCCGGCCGGGCTGTCCGCCGCCGAGGCCGCGGTGCGCGGCGCGGACAGGCCCGGGGCGGTCGCGCTCCTGACCGAGCTGGCGGCGCGGCTGCCCGCGGACGTGGGCACCGGCGCGGCAGCGGACGAGCTGTAGCGGTGGCCGGAGCCGGAAGGGACCGGACCGGTCACGGCAGCGCGGCTGCCTTCCGCAGCAGCACCGAACGCTCGCGGGCGTTCCCGCACAGCCGCGCCGCGAGCTCGAGTTCGGCGCGCGCCTCCGCGGGCCTGCCCAGGCGGGCGAGCAGCTCGCCCCGCACGCTCGGCAGCAGGTAGGAGCCGGAGAGGCGGTCGGTGGCGACCAGGTCGTCGACCATCTCCAGCGCCTGTCGCGGCCCGTGGGCCATCGCGACCGCCACCGCCCGGTTCAGCTCCACCACCGGCGAGGGGGCGACGCGGCCCAGCGCCTCGTAGAGCAGGACGACACGCTCCCAGTCGGTCTCCCGCACGGACGGCGCCGAGGCGTGGCAGGCGGCGATCGCGGCCTGCAACCCGTACGGGCCGAGGCCCCGACCCGCGGCCGCCGCACGGCCGAGGGCGGCCAGGCCGCGGCGGATCGCGGTGCGGTCCCACTGCCGCCGGTCCTGGTCCTCGAGCAGCACCGGATCGCCGCCCGGTCCGGTGCGCGCCGGGAAGCGCGCCGCCGTCAGCTCGCACAGCGCGAGCAGCCCGCAGACCTCCGGCTCGCCCGGTTGCAGCGCGGCGAGCGTCCGGGCCAGCCGGATCGCCTCGTACGCGAGGTCGGGCCGCACCAGGTCGGCGCCGCTCGTCGCGGTCGAACCCTCGGAGAAGATCACGTAGAGCACGCTGAGCACGCCGCCGAGCCGCGCCGGCCGTTCCCGTGCCGGCGGCAGCTCGAACGGCACGCCCGCCGCGGCGATCGTCTTCTTCGCTCGCGTGATCCGCGCCTGGACGGTCGGCACCGGCACCAGGAACGCCCGCGCGATCTGCTCGCTCGCCAGCCCCGCCACCGCCCGCAGGGTGAGCGCCACGCGTGCCTCCGGCGACAGCACCGGGTGGCAGGCCACGAACATCAGCGCCAGCACGTCGTCGTCGACCCGGTCGGGGTCCCACGGCAGGTCGTCCGTCCGCTCCGGCGGCGCCGCCGCGCCCGCGGCCGCCTCCCCTTCGGCGAGGCGGCCGGCGAGCAGGGTGTACCGCGCGTCGAGCGCGGACCGGCGGCGGAAGACGTCGATGGCGCGCCGCCGCGCGGTCGCCAGCAGCCAGCCGACCGGGCTGGCCGGGGCGCCGTCGCGCGGCCAGGAGACGAGGGCTTCGGCGAGCGCCTCCTGCGCGACGTCCTCGGCGAGTTCGAGGTCGCCGGTGTAGCGGGCCAGCGCGCCGACGATCCGCGCCGACTCGATCCGCCACACGGCCTCCACGACGCCCCTCGCCGCCCCGGGGTCAGCGGCCGGGCCGCCCGCCTCCCCGGCCGCGTCGGTCCCGCCGGCGACGCCCGCGTCCTCGGCCGTGCCCGCCTCCCCGGCCCCGCCCGGGCCCGCCCCCTCGGCCATCAGAGCTGGCCGGTCTGCTCACGCCACGCCCGCTCCTTGACGATCCACTCGTTGTCCTGCGGGAACTCGTCGATGCCCGGCACCCGGCGGACCTCGCACTTGGAGCCGGCGACCGCCGGAAGCCGCTTCGCCCACTCGACGGCCTCCTCCTTGGAGGCCACGTCGATCAGGTAGAAGCCGCCGAACAGCTCCTTCGTCTCGCCGTACGGGCCGTCGGTGACCACCGGCTGCTCCGCGCCGAAGTCGACCACCACGCCCTGCGCCGGATCGTCGAGCCCCTCGGCGGCGACGAGCACGCCGGCCCGGATCAGCTCCTCGTTGAAGCGGCCGATCGTGTCCAGCATCTGCTCGAACGGCGTCTCCATCATCTTCGCGACGGACTCGTCCGTGCCGCGCATGATCAGCATGTACTTCGCCATTTCCGGCCTCCTCACAGCGGGTCGTCCTTCGACCCTCTCACTCTCAGGTCGAACGGGACCGCCACGGATCGACACGGCGGCCACACGATTTTTCCGAAGAGCGTCGGGCCGCTCTGGCCGGGCGGGCCGCAGGCCCGGGGAATAGCGTGGCGCGGAGCCGGGTTGGGCGTGGTTGAAAGGTCAAGCAGACCTGCGGCCGTACGGGCCCCGTACGGCCCCGCCCCGCGCAATCCCGTGTGACCCGGTACGGACGCGCCGACGGAAGAGAGAGAACGCAGTGAAGGTCGAGATCTACTCGGACATCGCATGCCCGTGGTGCTACGTGGGCAAGACCCGGTTCGAGCAGGCGCTCGCCGCCTTCCCGCAGGCCGCGTCCGTCGAGGTCGTCTACCGGCCGTTCCAGCTCGACCCGTCGGCGCCGGAGCAGCCGCGCGGCCACCGCGAGGTGCTCGCCGCGAAGTACGGGCCGCAGGCCGCCGCCATGGACGACCGGATCACCGCCCTCGGCGCGGCCGAGGGCATCACCTTCGACTTCGACACGGTGCTCGAGAACAACTCGCTGCTCGCCCACCGGCTGCTGCGCTTCGCCCTCGACAGCCACGGCCCCGCCGTCCAGAGCCGGCTCAAGGGCCGCCTGATGGCCGCGCACTTCGGCGAGGGCCTGGACATCGGCGACCGCGGGCAGCTCGCCGACGCGGCGGCCGAGGCCGGGCTGGACCGCGACGCCGTCACCGCCTTCCTCGCCGGGGACGGCCTCCGCGACGAGGTGCTCGCGGACATCGACGGGGCGCGCGGCCTCGGCATCACGGCGGTGCCCACCTTCGTCTTCGAGGGAAAGTGGGCGGTCCAGGGCGGCCAGGAGTCCGCCACCTTCCTCCAGGCGCTCGAACAGGTCGCCGAGGAGACCGGGCTCGTCCGGCTGGGCGCGGCGGCGGAGGCCTGCGGCGACGACGGCGCGTGCGCGGTGCCCGCGGAGCAGCCGGGGGAGTGATCCCGGGGGTGGCGCCCGGGGTCGGCGCCGGGGGAGTGAGGCCGCCGGGCCGCCCGCGCGGCCTCACCCGCAGGTGATGACCGAGTCCGCCCAGTCCGCCAGGTTCGCCTCGCCGAACCCGCGTCCCACCGGCCGCACCACGAGCCGCAGCGTCCGGTAGCCCTTCAGGCCGACGTGCACCGGCACCGCGGGGTCCCCGGCGCGCACCGGGCCCGACCGCCACAGCGGAGAGCCGTCGCCGTAGACGGAGAAGTCCACGGTGCTGCGGACCCGCCGGACGAGGTCGTCGACGCCGGCCCGTGCGTCGTACGACACGCACGCCCGGTTGAGGTCGATGGTCACCGTCGACGGCGCGTGCACGGTGATGCCGTGCGCGAAGGTCGTGCCGCCGATGCTCAGCCCCCAGCGGTCCCACCACCAGCTGCCCAGGCCCGGCCGGATCGTCGGCGCGGTCGCGCCGGAACCGGCGAGGGCCACGGGCAGCGAGTTCACCTTGTACGCGGTGGGCGCGGGCGGCGGCGGACTCGCCGGCGGCGGCGTGGTCGGCGGGGGCGTGGTCGGGGGCGGGGTCGGCGTGGGTGTCGGGTGCGGCGCGGGCGACGGGGCGGGCCCGGCCGGCGGCGCGGGCTTCGGCTGCCGCGTCGGCGTCGGGCTCGGGCTCGGCCGGGGTGCCGGAGCCGCGGCCGCCGGCAGTACCGGCGGCGGTGTGAGAGAGGGCGAGGGCTTCGGCCGGGCCGGCGGCGCAGGCGCCGCGGGCAGCGTCGCGACGGGCGCGGAGGCCGGCGGCCCGGCTCGCGGGGGTGCGGGCTTCGGCTTGGCCTCGCCGCCGGTCAGCGCGAACGCCAGCGCCGTCGCGGCCGCCGCGACCACGATGCCCGCCACCAGGCCGGCCTTGGCCGGCGCGCCCAGTCCCTCGCCCGCGGCCGCGCCGCCGCCCGCGGCGCCGGCGCTCGAACCCGATCCGGTGGCGGCCGCCGCCGCTCCTCCCGCGGCCCCCGCCGCGGCAGCGCCGCCGGCGACGATCCCGGCGGCCTTGGCGGCATATGCCGCCGCGAACCACCCGATGTAGGCGACGGGCAGCAGTCCCTTGAGCGCCGAGTTCAGGTCGGCCAGCTCCAGCGAGGCCGCGCTGCACCGCTCGCACTCCTTCAGGTGCCGGTTCAGCTCGCGGTCCGCGCGCAGGCGCAGACCGCCCCTGGCGTGCGCGCCGAGCCGGTCCGCGTACCGCGCGCACTCGCCCTCCGCCGTCAGGCTGGAGCTGACGTGCGCCTGCAGATACGCCTGGCGCAGGCCCTCGCGCGCCCGGTGGGCGAGGACTGCCGTGGCGTTCGGCGTCAGGCCGAGCAGCGGCGCGACGGCGCTCGGCGACTCGTCCTCGACCGCGGTGTGCCACAGCACGGTCTGCCAGCGCTCCGGCAGCGTACGGAACGCCTTGATCGCCAGCGAACGCTCCGCCGCGTGCATCGCCCGGACGTCCGCGCCGACCTCCTCGGTCCCGCCGGGCGCCGACGAGCCGGTCGCGCTCACCGCGAAGACGGCGAAGTCCTCCACCAGCTGCTCGCGCTTCGTGCTGGTGCTCCACGTCGCGGCGACCCGCCGCACCGTCGTGAGCAGATAGGCGCGCACCGCCGACTGCGGGCCGCTGCCGCCGCGGATCGCCTGCAGCGTACGGGCGAAGACCTCGCCGGTCAGGTCCTCCGCGGTGTGCGCGTCGCGGCAGCACGAACGGGCGTATCGCCGCACCGCGTCCGCGTGCCTGCGGTACAGCTCCTCGTACGCGCTGTCCCGGCCGCCCCGGACCAGGTCCACCAGCTCGGCGTCCGCGAGGGAGGAGGGATCGGCGGGGGGCTCCGCGGGGTGCGCCGCCGGGTGTTCCGCCGCGGGCTCCGCGGGGTGCGCCGCGGGATGCACGTCGCCGTCGGCCGGCGCGGGCCCTGTCCCCTGCGGGGGGACCTGCTCCGCCGGGCCGCGCACGGCAGCGGCCCCCGCCGCCTCGGGGCGCGCCATCGGGTCGCGCTGGCCCGGAACCCTGCGGGACGGCAACTCGTCGCCGGTCTCCGGGACGGGGGCTGACGCCCCGGGATCGCCGTTCGCCTCATCCACGGGCCCAGCGTGGCACAACCGGGGGCCGCGCCGGTGCGTGATCCGGTGGAACCACCCATCCGTGAAAGGGGCGTTCACACTTGCTCCCCGTCCCGGCCGTGCCCTGCCGGCAGGCGCCCGTGCGCCCGTGCGCCCGGCGAGGGTGCGGGGGATTCAGCGCCACCCGCCACCGGCCGCCACCCGCCACCGGCCGGCGGTCACCGCTTGGCGGCGAGTGGCCCTTCGGGCCGGGCGTACGCCCCTCGGCGGCGAGCAGGCGCCGCCGGTCCGCTGCCGGGCCGGCGGCTCTGCGGGAACGGCGCGTCAGGGGTGGTCGGACGGGGCCTCGTCGGTGGGCGTGATGCGGTCGGCGGGGCGGGAGCGGAGTCCTTCCAGGAGGATGTCGAGGAGCCGGGAGGACGCCGCGGCCTGCTGGGCGGCGTCGGGGAGCGAGGGCGCGGCGGTCGCGATGACCAGCAGGACGTCCGCGACCGAGACGTCGCGGCGCAGCTCACCCGCCTCGCGCGCGCGGTCGACGAGCTGGCCGACCACGTCGAGCAGCGTCCGCACACTGTCCTGGTCGAGCCCCGCGGCGTCGCGGGCGGAGTGCTCGGCCGGCCCCGCGGCCTCCGCGCGCTCGCCCGGCAGCGGCAGCCGGGTGCGCTGCTGCGGGACGCGTGCCGCGTCGGGACCGCCGGGCGGGTACACCGCCCTGCCGTACTCGGCGCGCGGCTCCGCACCGGGCGACCCCTGCACGCGCAGCACCTGCGGCGGCAGCAGCCGCCCCGCGCCGGACGCGGCCGAGGTCCGCAGGAAGCGCGCGAGCGCCGACCACGCCTCGTCCTCCTGGCCGAGCGCGGTGCGCGCCTGCTCGGTCAGCCGCGCGGTCTCCTCCTCGGCGATGCGCCGCACCAGCACGTCCTTGCTGGGGAACCGCCGGTAGACGGTGCCGACGCCGACCCGGGCGCGCCGGGCGACGTCCTCCATCGGGGCCCCGTAGCCCAGCTCGCCGAAGACTTCACGAGCGGCCCTCAGGACGTGTTCGAGATTGCGCTGTGCGTCGACCCGGAGCGGCGCCGGGCGCTCGCCCCCGGTAGTGGTGGAAGTGCCGCCACGGCCGTCGGAACCTGCCGTCGCAGCGCGCTGAGCATCCTGAATGTGCATTTGTCCATCCCCCGCAAATCTCTCAGTCTCCCCCCGGAGACTCCCCACCCATTACGAAGATCGCTGCGTACGAGACGCAGTTGTACGAGATACGAACATAGTTGAGGCTGCGTCAATAAAGAAGGGGGCGAGAGCCGATTCGGCCCCCGCGCGGCTGCCGCGCCCCGTGCTGCGCGCCCCCGCCTGCGCCGTCGCCGCCCGCGCTCGGGGCGGGCCGCCGGATCGGCTCAACCGGGCGGCGGGACCGTCCTGGCGCGGCCGCCGGATCGCCCCGGCGCGGCAGGGCGCCCCGCCCGGCGGCTCGTCGCTCCCTGCGGCCTTTGCCCGCTGATGGGCGCACCCGGCGGCGCGCCCGGCGCCGAAATCCCGGAAACATCATGTCCGCCCTGTGGACAAACAGCTCCGGTCCATTGCGTCATGGACCAATGACGGAGTCCGGAGCTTTGGCCAAGGGGAGCTTGCCGCGCATTCTCGTGGTCGGCGGTGGCTATGTGGGTCTGTACGCGGCCCTGCGCCTGCAGCGGAGGCTGAAGCGGGACGAGGCGGAGATCGTCGTGGTCGGACCGCAGCCGTACATGACGTACCAGCCGTTCCTGCCCGAGGCGGCGGCCGGCTCGATCTCCCCGCGGCACGTGGTGGTGCCGCTGCGCCGGGTGCTCGGCCGCTGCCGGATCGTGCTCGGCGAGGCCCGCTCGATCGACCACGAGCGCCGCGTCGCGAGCGTCGTGACGCTCGCCACCGCGGAGCAGGGCGACGGCGTCCTGGAGATCCCGTACGACCAGCTGGTGCTCGCGCCCGGTTCGGTCTCCCGCACGCTGCCGGTGCCGGGGCTGGCGGAGCACGCGATCGGCTTCAAGACCGTCGAGGAGGCGATCGGGCTGCGCAACCACGTGCTGGAGCAGCTCGACATCGCCTCCTCCACCCGCGACGCCGAGGTCCGTGAGGCCGCCCTCACCTTCGTCTTCGTCGGCGGCGGCTACGCGGGCGTGGAGGCGATCGCCGAGCTGGAGAACATGGCCCGCTACGCCGTGCGCTACTACCACAACATCCGCCCCGAGGACATGAGATGGGTGCTTGTCGAGGCGACCGGCCGCATCCTGCCCGAAGTGGGCGAGGAGCTCGGCCGGTACGCGGTGCGGGAACTGCGCGGCCGCGGCGTCGAGGTGCACCTGGAGACCCGGCTCGAGTCGTGCGAGCACCGCATCGCCGTGTTCTCCGACGGGTCGCGGCTGCCGACCAGGACCGTGGTGTGGACGGCCGGCGTCAAGCCCGCGCCGCTGCTCGCCTCCTGCGGGCTCCCGCTCGACCCGCGGGGCCGGCTGCGCGCCGAGGCGACGCTCCAGGTGACCGGCGCCGACGGCGCGTGGGCGGCCGGCGACGCGGCCGCCGTCCCCGACCTGACCGCGGAGAAGCCCGGCGTCCTCTGCGCGCCCAACGCCCAGCACGCGGTGCGCCAGGCCCGGGTGCTGGCCGACAACGTCGTCGCGCACCTGCGCGGCGCGCCCCTGGACGAGTACCGGCACGCGTACGCGGGCTCGGTCGCCTCGCTCGGACTGCACGAGGGCGTCGCGTACCTCTACGGGCGCAAGCTCAAGGGGTACCGGGCGTGGTTCATGCACCGCGCCTACCACCTCAGCCGGATGCCGACCTTCAACCGCAAGGCGCGGGTGCTCGCGGAGTGGGTGCTGTCCGGCCTGTTCAAACGGGAGATCGTGTCGCTCGGCTCGCTGGAGCACCCGCGCGCGGAGTTCGAGCTGGCGGCGGGCGGCGGGCACGGCAGGGGACGCCGCGGCGTCCCCCGGCCCGAGGACGGCGCCGGCCCGGACGCCGGCGGCGGCCCGCGCGAGGGCGGCGACCACGGGTGAGGGCGCGTCCGGGCGGCCGCGGCCACCCGCCGGCTGCCGCGCACACCGCGGATCGACTCCCGCCCGACTCCGTCCGGACCGCGCCGTGACTCCGTCCGGACCGCGCCCTGAGTCCGGGCCGACCCGGACCTGACCCGGGATGTGCCCCATGATGGTGGCGGTCCCGGACTCCGCTGGGGACGCACGCGATTCCCGCCGGAGCCGCCGGTCGGCCACACTGGGCGGGTGACCCCGCGTGCAGCAGCACTTCCAAAGCGTGACACATATGAGGAATCGGACGTTTGAACCTGACGCGTTGGAGCGGCCGGCTCCCCGGAACACAGCGCCGCGCCGCGGTCCCCGCGGCCCGCGGCAAGGCAGGCGACCCCGCGGGCGGCTCGACGGGACGCGGCAACGCCGGGCGGCCGGGCGACGGCGCGACGCCCGCCCCCGCCGACGCGGCGGCGCTCTCGGCGGCCGTCTCCGACGGGCCCGCCGGTTCGCCGCACGCGACGGCCGGCGCGACGGCCACCGCCGACCCGTGGCGCGCCGCGGACGGCTCCGGCCAGGCAGGCGGCGGACCGCCGCCCGGCGCACCCGCCGGCTCCAGGGACCGCGCCGCGGCCGGACTGCTCGCCGCACAGACGTACGGGACCGGCGTCCTCGCCAGCCTCCCCGCGCTCATCGCGGTCACCCACGGACCCGCGCACCGCGTCGCCTTCGTGAACGACGCCTACGCCGAGGTCTTCGGCACCCGCGCGACCGGCGGACCGGCCCGCGAGGCGCTCCCCGAACTCGACGAGCTGGGCCTGCTTCCGCTCATGGACCAGGTCCACCGCAGCGGCCGGCCGCGCACCGTCAAGGCCCGCAAGGTCACCCGCTCGGACGGTGCGGCCCTCACCCGTCCGGGTTACTTCACCTTCACCTGCACCCCGGTCCAGGCCGACGACCCCGACCCCGACCGCCGCGGTGTCCTCGTCTTCGCCGCCGACGTCACCGACCAGGTGCAGTCGGCGGAGCGGCTGCGCGAGAGCGAGCGGCGCCTGCACGAGACCGCCGTCACCCTCCAGCGCAGCCTGCTGCCGCAACAGCTCGAACAGCCCGACGACCTGCGGGTCGCCGCCACCTACCAGCCGGGCGGCACGGACGCCGCGGTCGGCGGCGACTGGTACGACGTCATCACCCTCGGCGCCGGGCGCACCGCCGTCGTCATCGGCGACGTGATGGGCCGCGGCGTGCGGGCGGCGGCCGTGATGGGCCAGCTCCGCACCGCCGTCCGGGCGTACGCCCGGCTCGACCTGCCGCCGCACGAGGTCATCCAGCTGCTCGACGGCCTCGCCTCGGAGATCGACGCGACCCAGATCGCCACGTGCGTCTACGCCGTCCACGACCCCAGCGAGGGCCGGCTGTCCTACGCCAGCGCCGGCCACCTGCCGATCCTCATCCGCGACCCGGACGGCGCGGTGCGCCGCGCCGAGGAGCCGACCGGGCCGCCGCTGGGCACCGGCGGCTGGATCCACACCTCCGGCAGCATCCCGCTCGGGCCCGGCTGCACCGCCGTCCTGTACACCGACGGGCTCATCGAACGCCGCGACCGCGACATCGACGAGGGCGTGGACGCCCTGACCCGGGCGCTCGCCGGCGCCGCCGGCTCGCCCGCGGTGATCTGCGACCGGCTCCTGAGGTCCCTCGGCGTCACCTCCGAGCACGACGACGACGTGGCCGTGCTCGTCCTCCAGTACCCCGACCACTCGGGGAGCGACGAGGCGGAGCTGTTCCGCAACGCCTCCCTCGAACTCCTCGGCGGCATCGAGGCGGCCCCGCGCGCCCGTGCCTTCGCCACCGGCGTCCTCGCGTCGTGGCGGTTCCCCGTCGAGCTGCGGGACCTCGGGGTGCTCGCGGCCGGCGAGATGGTCGCGAACTCCCTCAAGCACGGGCACCCGCCCATGCGGTTGCGTCTGCGCCGCACCGACCGCCGCCTGATCATCGAGGTCACGGACGGCGACGAGCACCTTCCTCGGCGCCGCCGCGCCGAGCCCGGCGACGAGGCGGGCCGCGGCATCTCGATCATCGCCACGATCGCCTCCAACTGGGGCTCCCGGCGCACCCCGGGCGGCGGCAAAGCAGTCTGGTGCGAGTTCGCCCTGCCGAGCTGAGGCTCCCCTCCGGCCCAGCCGCCCCCGAGGGCTGAGCTGCGCTCGGGGGCGGTCGCCTACGGGGCTGGGTCCGGCCACCGGTCGGGTCGGCTGCGGGCCGGCTACCGGGGGCATCCGGGTCGGGCTCCCGTCCGGCTCTGGGCGTGGGTCCGGCTGACCGGTGGGGTCGCCTACCGGGCCGGCTCCGGCTGCAGTCCGCCTACCGGACCCCCGCACCGCCGTCGCCGGCCGCTCAGGCCGCCGTGGTGGTGGGGGTGCGCGCTTCGGAGCGGGCCACGACGCGGGTCGGCCGGGTGGGGCTGTCCTGGGCCGCGGTGAGACGGCGTCCCAGCCGCAGCGCGACCGCCGAGATGGCGAGCGAGCAGACCACCAGCATCAGCAGGTACGCGTCGTACGCCCCCGCACCGACCAGCACGCCGCCCACCGCGGGGCCGAGGGCCAGCGCGAGCTGCTTCACCAGGGCGAACGCGGAGTTGTACTGGCCGACCATGCGGTCCGGCGCCAGGTCGGCCACCAGCGGCGACACCGTCGGCGCGAGCATGGCCTCGCCGAGTCCGAAGAGCGCGTACGTCGCGATGATCGCGGTGACCGCGGCGGCATGGTGACCGTGCGCCAGCCCGGAGACCCAGGCGACCAGCCAGGCGGCGGCCCAGACGATGCCGACGCCGGCGATCACCCTGCTGCGGCGCCGGTGCTCGACCAGGCGCAGCACGACGAACTGGGCCAGCACGATCACCGCGGTGTTCGCCGCCAGGGCGATGCCGAGCGTGGCCGGCGAGATCCGGGTGACCTGCACCGCGAACGCGGACAGGCCGGACTCGAACTGTCCGTAGCACGCGAAGAACATCACGAAGCCCAGGACGCAGAGCATCACCATGGCCCGGTCGGAGAGCAGCGCACGCCAGCCCGCGGACGCCGCGGACGCCGCGGGAGCGTCCGCGGCGCGTATCGCCGCGCGGTCTCCGCCCGAGGTCGCGGACCGCGGCAGCCGTACACCGGCCACCACCGCGCCGAGCACCAGGAACATCGTCGCCTCGATGGCGAACAGCCGGATGAACGACGACGGGTGCGCGGTGTCCACGATCAGGCCGCCGATCAGGCCGCCCACGCCGAGTCCCAGGTTGTTCAGGAAGAACTGCGTCGCGAAGGCGCGCGAGCGGGTCGCGGTGGTGGAGCACCACACGATCATGGTGGCCAGCGCTGGCTGCACCACGGATATCCCCGCGCCGAGCGCGCCGGCGGCCGCGATGACCCCGGCCTCGCTCCCGCTCAGGCCGAGCCCCAGCGAGCCGGCGGCGGCCAGCACGGTGCCGGCCACCGCGACGGGGACGGGCCCGCGCCGGTCGATCACCCGGCCGGTGAAGGGCAGTACGAAGAGCGCGGCGATGGCGAACGTCGCGAGCACGACGCCTGCCGTGCCCGCGCCCAGGCCGCGGACCTGGGACACGTAGATGAACGTGAACGGCACGGTGAAGCCGTTGCCGAACGCACTCAGGGCGTTCCCCAGCTGGATCCGGCGCAGCGCGGCGCCCATGGCGGTGGTCACACTCACCTCTCTCGGTCGTGGAGCTTCGACACCGGTCCTGACGTGCGGAACTTCGGTGCGTAGACTTCAACAGTAAAGTTCGAAGCTAAAGACTACATAGCGAAGGGCTTTAGGGCAACGCTCTTGCGTGGCATACTCATTCCCATGACCGCAGCCGGAGCTTCCCCGGGCGAACCCCAGGAACTCGACCTCGACGAACAGATCGCCGCCTACCAGCGCGAGTTCCCCGAGGTGGACCCCCAGGTGGAGAAGGTCGTCACCGCGCTCGGCCGGCTCAACCGCCGTATGCACGTCGCCTACGGCCGCCAGCTGGTCGACCTCGGGATAAGCAACTCCGAGTGGGAGGTGCTCAAGGCGCTGGTCGTCGTCGGCCGCCCGTACCGGCTCGGCCCCGGCGACCTCGCCAAGCGCCTCGGTCTCACCCCGGCCGCGATGACCCACCGGATCGACCGCATGGTCACCGACGGCCTGGTCACCCGGGAGCGCGACGAGGCCAACCGCGTCCGCGTCATCGTCGAGCTGACCGACGAGGGCCGCGAGAAGTGGCTCCAGACGATGCGCCTGGCCGCCGCCTTCGAGGACGAGCTGCTCCAGGACCTCACCCCCGTCGAGCGGTCCGCCCTCGGCGAGATCCTCACGACGCTGCTGCGCCGGGTGGAGTCCACCCAGCCGGACGCCGGCGGCCGGCTGGAAGGCCTCGACTGACCCGGGTTGACACGACCCCGCCGGGTCCGTAGTGTTTTCCGGGTTGTCCGAGCGTGAGCGCCGACTCCGGTCGGTCCCCGGACAGCCATCCCGCAGGAAACTCTCGATTCGATGCGCTTCGCGACTCGTCGCGTTGCCGTGATCCCTTCGTGCGTTTTTTCGGAATGCGAGCGGTCATTCGAATCGCCCGGCCGATTTGGCCCGGCGGGACGAGATCCGCTAAAGTCTCACTCGTCGGAACGGCCCAACAGCCGGAAAGACAAGCCCCGCTGACTGGGGGTCAGGCACTGGAAAGCGTCTGATAGAGTCGGGTGAAGCAAGACA
>NZ_JAZEWV010000050.1:0-49098 GCF_036353415.1 Actinacidiphila polyblastidii | reverse complement strand
GGGGGGGGGGGGGGGGGGGGGGGGGGGGGGGGGGGGGGGGGGGGCCCCCCCCCCCCCCCCCCCCCGCCCGGCCGGGCGGATCAGAAGGACTCCTCCGGCAGGTCCATCACGTCGAGCGTGACGGCCTCGGCCAGCGCGCGCTGCACGCCCACGCCCGGCAGGATGCCGGTCGCGAAGAACTTCGCGGCCGCGATCTTGCCCGCGTAGAAGGCGGCGTCCCTGCCGGTCGCGGACGGCAGCTTCTCCGCGGCCACGGTCGCGCCGCGCAGCAGCAGGTAGGCCACCACCACGTCGCCGGAGGCGAGCAGCAGCCGGGTGGTGTTCAGGCCGACCTTGTAGATCGAGCGGACGTCCTGCTCGGTGGCGGCGAGGTCGGTCAGCATGGCGCCGACGATCGCCTCCAGGTCGACCGCGGCCTTGGCCAGCTGGTCGCGGGCGGCGGCCAGCTCCTCGCCGCCGGACGCCTCGGCGAGGAACTTCTTGATCTCCTCGCTCAGAGCGGTCAGCGCCTGGCCCTGGTCGCGGACGATCTTCCGGAAGAAGTAGTCCTGGCCCTGGATCGCGGTGGTGCCCTCGTAGAGGGTGTCGATCTTGGCGTCCCGGATGTACTGCTCGATCGGGTACTCCTGCAGGTAGCCGGAGCCGCCGTAGGTCTGCAGGGACTGGGCGAGCTGCTCGTAGGACTTCTCCGAGCCGTAGCCCTTGACGATCGGCAGCAGCAGGTCGTTGAGCCCGTGCAGCTGGGTGGCGTCCTCGCCGGACGCCTCGGCGACCTGGATGGCGTCCTGCACCGAGGCGGTGTAGAGCACCAGCGCGCGCATCCCCTCGGCGTACGCCTTCTGCGTCATCAGCGAGCGGCGCACGTCGGGGTGGTGGGTGATGGTGACCTTCGGCGCGGCCTTGTCCATGAACTGCGCCAGGTCCGGGCCCTGCACGCGCTCCTTGGCGTACTCCAGCGCGTTGAGGTAGCCGGTGGACAGCGTGGCGATGGCCTTGGTGCCGACCATCATCCGGGCGAACTCGATGATCCGGAACATCTGCCGGATGCCGTCGTGCTTCTCGCCGATCAGCCAGCCCCTGGCGGGGTGCCGGTCGCCGAAGGTCATCTCGCAGGTGTTGGACGCCTTCAGGCCCATCTTGTGCTCGACGTTGGTGGCGTACACGCCGTTGCGCGCCCCCAGCTCGCCGGTCTCGAAGTCGAACTCGTACTTCGGGACCATGAAGAGCGACAGGCCCTTGGTGCCGGGTCCTGCGCCCTCGGGGCGGGCCAGCACGTAGTGGATGATGTTCTCGGACATGTCGTGCTCGCCCGAGGTGATGAAGCGCTTGACGCCCTCGATGTGCCAGCTGCCGTCGTCCTGCCGGACCGCCTTGGTGCGGCCGGCGCCGACGTCCGAGCCGGCGTCCGGCTCGGTGAGCACCATGGTGGAGCCCCACTGCTTCTCGACCGCGAGGGCGGCGATCTTCTTCTGCTCCTCGGTGCCCTCCTCGTAGAGGATGCCGGCGAAGGCCGGTCCCGAGGTGTACATCCACACCGCCGGGTTGGAGCCGAGCACCAGCTCCGCGTAGGACCAGATGAGGGAGCGCGGCGCGGTGGTGCCGCCGATCTCCTCGGGCAGGCCCAGCCGCCAGTACTCGGACTGCATGAAGGCGTCGTAGCTCTTCTTGAAGGTGGCCGGGACCGGGGCGGTGCTGGTCTCGGGGTCGAAGACGGGCGGGTTGCGGTCGGCGTCGGTGAAGGACTCGGCCAGCTCGTTCTCCGCGAGGCGGGCCAGCTCACCGAGGATGTCCTTCGCGGTCTCCACGTCCATCTCCGCGAACGGACCCGTGCCGTAGAGCTGGTCGCGGCCGAGCACCTCGAAGAGGTTGAACTCGATGTCGCGGAGGTTCGACTTGTAGTGGCCCATGACGAGGCTCCGTATCGCTGCTGCGTTCACATCTGGTCGTGAGGTGAAGGTAGGACAAGTGGTGTGACCTCGATGATGCTACCCGGCGGTAACAAGAAGCAACCCCTACCGGGCCGATGTGACCCTTTCCTTTCGTTACGCTAGGGCGCGTGTACGGCTACGAGCAGAGTGCGAACCCCGGTCCCGGGGGGCCGGTCCCGGGTCCCGCATCCATGCCCGGCGGCCATGGCGGCTACCAGGAGCCGGCGCCCGCCTACCCGGAGCCGTCCCCGCCGTCGCTGGCCGACGCGGTGCGCGCCTTCACCACCGGCTCGATGGCCGCGGAGGACTTCCAGGCGGTCTTCGCCACCTCCAAGGTGTACTGCCCGCGGGGCGAGAACCCGGGCTTCCTGGCGCTGCACGACACCCAGCAGCCGGTCATCCCGATGTTCTCCTCCCTCAAGGAGCTGCGGCGCTACGCGGGCAAGGAGTCCAAGTTCTTCGTGATCACCGGCGCCGAGGTGCTCGACCTGCTGCCCACCGGCTACGGCTTCGTGCTGGACATCGACGGCCGGCACCGGATGGTCTTCGACGCCAAGGCGGTCGAGCAGATGGTCGACTTCACCATGCGCCGGATGTACGGCTGAGCCGTCCCCGGCGTTCCCGCCGCTCGGCGCCGCGTCCCCTGGCGTCCTCCGGCGTCCCCCTCGTGCCCCTCGATCCGGGTCCCTCGCGCCCCCTCGTGTCCGTGACGGAATAGTCACGCCTTGCTAGATGTTCAGAGTTCAACTAAGTTGGTTGGGGACATCGCACAAGGAGGCACCCCACATGCCCGCCGTCACCGTAGAGAACCCGCTGACCCTGCCGCGGGTGACCGCGCCCGCCGGGGCCGCGCCGCGCCCCGTGCTGTCGGTCAGCACCGCGCCCAGCGGCCTGGAGGGCGAGGGCTTCCCGGTCCGCCGCGCCTTCGCCGGCATCGACTACAAGCACCTCGACCCGTTCATCATGATGGACCAGATGGGTGAGGTGGAGTACGCGCCGGGCGAGCCGAAGGGCACCCCGTGGCACCCGCACCGCGGCTTCGAGACCGTCACCTACATCATGG
This sequence comes from Actinacidiphila polyblastidii, assembly GCF_036353415.1. Lineage (NCBI taxonomy): Bacteria > Bacillati > Actinomycetota > Actinomycetes > Kitasatosporales > Streptomycetaceae > Actinacidiphila > Actinacidiphila polyblastidii. Next base: position 46,107 of record NZ_JAZEWV010000050.1, on the reverse strand, counting down.
ACGGCACCTTCATCCACCAGGACAGCCACGGTGGCGGCGGCACCATCACCAACGGCGACACGCAGTGGATGACCGCCGGCTCCGGGCTGCTGCACATCGAGACGCCGCCGGAGTCGCTGGTGATGAGCGGCGGCCTCTTCCACGGCCTGCAGCTGTGGGTGAACCTGCCGAAGGCCGACAAGATGATGCCGCCGAAGTACCAGGACATCAGGGCCGGCGGACTGAAGCTGCTCGCCTCCGGCGACGGCGCCGGGCTGATCCGGCTGATCGCCGGCGAGATCACCTCCGGCGACGGCACCGTGCACCGCGGCCCCGGCGCCACCCACACGCCGATCACCATGATCCACGTCTCGCTCAACCCCGGCGCCGAGCTGACGCTGCCGTGGCGCGCGGACTTCAACGCGCTCGCCTACGGCCTGGCCGGCCGCGGCGTCGCGGGACCGCAGGACCGCCCGTTCCGGATGGGCCAGGCGGTGGTCTTCGGCAAGGGGAACGCCTCCCGCGGCGGCGCCGCCACGGACACGATCACCCTGCGCGCCGACGAGACGCAGGACCGCTCGCCCCACTTCGAGGTCGTCCTGCTCGGCGGGCTGCCGATCCGCGAGCCGATGATGCAGTACGGCCCGTTCGTGATGAACACCCACGCCGAACTCGCCCAGGCCTTCGACGACTTCCAGGCCGGCCGGCTCGGCACGATCCCGGCGGACTCACCGCACGGCCGCTGAGCCGTAAGGCGGCTGGGCAGCGGGGCCGCGCGGGTCAGCCGGTGGCGGCGGGCGGCCTGGTCTCGTGGATCTCGAACCAGATGGACTTGCCGACGCCGTCGGGGTCGACGCCCCACGCGTCGGCGAGCTCCTGCATCAGCAGCAGGCCGCGCCCCGAGGAGGCCATCTCGCCGGGGGAGCGGCGGTGCGGCATCTCGTCCGAGCTGTCGCCGACCTGGATGTGCAGGCGGCGGGTGCCGGGCATGCCGCTGACCTCCGCGGTCAGCGCGGCGTCCGCGTCGGTGTGCACCAGGACGTTGGTGATCAGCTCGGAGACCAGCAGCACCGCGGAGTCCAGCTGGTCGGGCGAGGTCCAGTCGTGCAGCAGCGCGTGGATGTCGCCGCGGGCCGCGCGGATGCCGGCCGGGTCGTTCTGCGCGACCCGCAGCACCGTGCGGCGCAGCGGCACCGCGCAGGTCGGTCCGTCCGGGTCGCGGCGCAGCAGCACCAGCGCGATGTCGTCCTCGCGGCGGTCGGCCAGCGGCCCGGTGGTGTGGTGGGAGGCCGGCCCGTGCACCGCCCTGACCAGGGAGTCGGCCAGCTCCTCCAGGTCGTCGGCAGGGCCGCTCTCGAGGACGTCGCACAGCCGCTGCCAGCCGGTGTCCAGGTCGTGGCCGCCGGTCTCGATGAGGCCGTCGGTGCACACCAGCAGCACCTCGCCCGGTTCCAGCGCCAGCCGCGTCGTGGGGTAGTCGGTGTCCGGCTCGACGCCCAGCGGCAGGCCGCCTTCGGTGCGCCGGATGATCGTGGTGCCGTCGCCCAGCCGGATCGCGGGCTCCGGGTGGCCGGCCCTGGCCAGGTCCAGGGTGCCGGCGGCCGGGTCGACCTCCACGTACAGGCAGGTCGCGAAGCGCACGTCGTCGGCGTGGCCCTCGTCGGCGAGGCCGGCCAGGAAGCGGGAGGTGCGGGAGAGCACCGCGTCCGGGCCGTGGCCCTCCGCCGCGTAGGCCCGCAGGGCGATCCGCAGCTGGCCCATCAGGCCCGCGGCGCGCACGTCGTGGCCCTGGACGTCGCCGATGACGATGGCGGTGCGGCCGGTGGGCAGCTCGATCACGTCGTACCAGTCGCCGCCGACCTGGAGGCCGCCGCCGGTCGGCACGTAGCGGGCGGCGACCGCCATGCCGTCGATGCCCGGCTCGCGGGCCGGCAGCATGGTGCGCTGCAGGCCGTCGGACAGGGCCCGCTCCGACTCGTGGACGTGCGCGCGGGACAGCGCCTGGGCGAGCATCCTGGCGACCGTGGTGAGCACCGACCGCTCGTCGGGCGTGAACTCCACCGGCTCGCGGAAGGCCGCCATCCAGGCGCCGATGGTGGTGCCCGCCACCGTCAGCGGCAGGTACGCCCAGGAGGTGCGGCCGTACGGCGCGACCGCGGGCCAGCTCAGCGGGAAGCGCTCCTCGTACACCTCCGGGCTCGGCACGTAGACCGCGCGGCCGGTGCGGGCGACCAGGGCGGCCGGGTAGTCCGCGGTCAGCGACAGGTCGTCGAAGGCGGCGTCCGCGGCGGAGTTCTGCCCGTGGTGGCCGATGACGGACAGCCGGTCGCCTTCGACGCCGAAGACGGCCAGCCCGTCGGGCGAGAAGCCGGGCATCGACAGGGTGGCGGCGACCCGCAGCACCTCCGCGGTGGAGTCGGCCTCGGCCAGCGCCCGGCCGGCGTCCAGCAGGAACGCCTCGCGGGAACGCCGCCGGTCGGCGGGCGCGGGGCCGCCGCCCGAGCGGTTGCGGACCTCGTGCACGGTGCCGCTGAGCAGCGGGCCCTGCGGGCGCAGCCTGGCCCGTACGGTGCGCTGCACGGCGCCGTCCACGCCCACCACGCGCAGCATCGAGTCGGCGACCGTGCCCTCCGCGATGGCCAGCGAGACCGCGCCGGACAGCGCCACGTAGTCGGCCGCGTGCAGACAGGCACGGACGGCGGAGGAGCGGTGCGTGGCCGGGCCGCCGGTGAGCCCCAGCAGCCGGGCGGCGCGACCGTCGACCGTGACGGTTCCGGTGGATTCGTCCCACTGCCACAGCCCGTACCCCACGGCCGCGAGGACGTCCTCGGTACGCATTGGGCCAGTTTAGGCGGTGGGAGGTGATATGGCCGCATGTATCCGAATGGGGAGACGGCGGGCGCCGCCGGTAGGCTGTGCGGGTTCCCCACCATCGCGCCGACCTGACGACTTGGACGAATGATGCACCGGTACCGGTCCCACACCTGCGGAGAGCTGCGCGCCACCGACGTCGACGGCGACGTGCGCCTGTCCGGCTGGCTGCACAACCGCCGCGATCTGGGCGGCATCCTCTTCGTCGACCTGCGGGACCACTACGGCTTCACGCAGCTCGTGGTGCGCCCCGGCTCGCCGGCCTACGACCAGCTGAGCGGCCAGTCCAAGGAGTCCGTGGTCCGCGTCGACGGCCGGGTCGTCGCCCGCTCGGCGGAGAACGTCAACCCCGAGCTGCCCACCGGCGCGGTCGAGGTCGAGGTGACCTCCCTGGAGGTGCTGGGCGCCGCCGACGCGCTGCCCTTCCCGGTCTTCCCCGAGGACAACGCCAACGAGGAGATGCGGCTCACCAACCGCTTCCTGGACCTGCGCCGCCAGCGCATGCACCGCAACATCATGCTGCGCACCCAGGTGATCGCCTTCCTGCGCCGCGAGATGACCGCGCTCGGCTTCAACGAGATGGCCACCCCGATCCTCTCGGCGACCTCGCCCGAGGGCGCCCGCGACTTCCTGGTGCCCTCCCGGGTGCACGCCGGCCGGTTCTACGCGCTGCCGCAGGCCCCGCAGCAGTTCAAGCAGCTGCTGATGATCTCCGGCTTCGACCGCTACTTCCAGATCGCGCCGTGCTTCCGCGACGAGGACTCCCGCGCCGACCGCTCGCCCGGCGAGTTCTACCAGCTCGACGTCGAGATGAGCTTCGTGGAGCAGGAGGACGTCTTCGGGGTCATCGAGAAGGTGATGACCGACCTGTTCACCGAGTTCGGCGGCGGCCGCACGGTGACCTCGCCGTTCCCGCGCATCCCGTTCCGCGAGTCGATGGTCAAGTACGGCAACGACAAGCCGGACCTGCGCACCTCGCTCGAACTCGTCGACGTCTCCCCGATCTTCGCCGACTCCGACTTCAAGGCGTTCGCCGGCCGGCACGTGCGGGCGCTGGCCGTGCCGGACACCGCCGACCAGCCGCGGAAGTTCTTCGACTCGCTCGGGGACTACGCGGTCTCGCTCGGCGCCAAGGGCCTGGCCTGGGTCCGGGTCGGCGAGGGCGCCGGCAAGAGCGCCCTCACCGGGCCGATCGCGAAGTTCCTCACCGAGGACGACGTGACCGCGCTGCTCGCCGCGGTCGGCGCGAAGCCGGGCACCGCGATCTTCTTCGGCGCCGGGGAGTTCGACGAGGTCTCCCGGATCATGGGCCCGGTCCGGGTCGAGGCGGCCAAGCGGGCCGGGCAGTTCGAGGAGGGCGACTTCCGGTTCTGCTGGATCGTGGACTTCCCGATGTTCGAGCGCAACGAGGACACCGGGCAGATCGAGTTCTCGCACAACCCGTTCTCGATGCCGCAGGGCGGTCTGGAGGCGCTGAACGGCAAGGACCCGCTGGACATCCTCGCCTGGCAGTACGACATCGTCTGCAACGGCATCGAGCTGTCCTCCGGCGCGATCAGGAACCACGAGCCCGCGGTGATGTACCGCGCCTTCGAGATCGCCGGGTACGACCGGGACACCGTCGAGGCGGAGTTCGGCGGCATGCTCCGCGCGTTCCACTACGGCGCCCCGCCGCACGGCGGCATCGCCCCCGGCGTCGACCGCATGGTCATGCTCCTCGCCGACGAGCCCAACATCCGCGAGACCATCGCGTTCCCGCTCAACCAGAACGCGCAGGACCTCCTCATGGGCGCGCCCACCGAGGTCTCCGAGGCGCGACTGCGCGAGCTCCACATCAACCTGCGCAGGCCCGCACCGAAGTCATGACCGGGGCGGGGGCCGGAGCCCTGGCCGCAGCGGGGGCCGGAGCCGTCGCCGGAGCCTGACCGGGGTCCGGCCGGCGGCGGACCGGTCCCGTCCGGACGCGGAGGCAACCCGGCAGGAGCCACACCGTGTTGGAGGGGTGTGGAGAGGACATACGGTGAGCGAACCCGGGTTCGAGGAGTGGGTCGCGGCGAGGGGCCCCAGGCTCCTGCGCGTCGCGTGGCTCCTCACGGGCGACGCGCACCTCGCGGAGGACCTGCTGCAGACCGTGCTGGCCAGGATCTGGCCCAAGTGGCCTCGGATCGCGGGGGAGAACCCGGAGGCGTACGCCCGCAAGGCCCTGGTGCACACGCACGCCTCGTGGTGGCGCCGCCGCTGGCGGGGCGAGCTGCCGCACGGCGAGCTGCCCGACCGGGTCTCGACGGCGGACCCGTTCGCCGACGTCGACCTGGAACAGGCGCTGGCCGAGGCGATCCGCGCGCTGCCGGTGCGGCAGCGCGCGGTCGTGGTGCTGCGCTACTTCGAGGACCTGAGCGTCGCGGAGACCGCCGAGGTGCTGCGCTGCTCGGAGGGCACCGTCAAGAGCCAGGCGTCCAAGGCGCTGAACTCGCTGCGCGGCAGGCTGCCCGCGGCCGTCGCCGTGGACGGCGGTGATCCGGGTGACTGACCACGACGCGCACCAGGACGCGTACCGCGCGCACGACGACGGGGCCGCACCCGAGTCCGCACCCGAGTCCGCCGAGCGCGAGCTGCGGGCGCTGCTGGAGCGCGCGGTGCCCCAACTGCCCGCGCCCGCCCAGCGGCTGGAGAGCGTACGGGAACGGGTGCGGCGCCGCAGGAGGCGCCGGGCCGCCGGCACGTCCCTGACCGCGGTGCTCGCGATCGCGGCGGCGGGACTGCTGCTGCCGGGGCTCGGCGACCGCGACGGCGGCGGGCGGCTCGACGCGACCAGCCTGGCGCCGCCGGCCTCGGGCAGCGCGCCGACCGCCTCCGGCGGCGCGCCCGCCGAGGGCGCGACCGCGCCGCCCGGCTCCACCACGGTGCCCTTCCCCGACGTGGCCGGCCTGCAGGTGGTGATGCCGCAGGAGTGGAACGCGCTGACCGCCTCCGACGACGCCAGGGGCTACGTCTCCACGCAGACCCTCGGCCTGCCGGAGGGCGGCTGCGCCCACCAGCTCGACGACTTCTGCACCCCGCTGGACCGCACGCTCGCGAAGGACGGCGTTTTGGTGCAGTTCACGCTCTCCTTCAACAAGGCCACCGCGGACAAGCTGCGGGTGCGCGGTTCCGGCATGGCCGTCGCGGCCGAGCCGGTGGTCGACGCCTGCCACGCGGTCGGCGGCACCGAGCAGCTCGGCACGACGATCGTCGACGGCTCCGGCTCCGGCGTGGTGGTCGTCGCGACCGCCTGCCTGTCGCATCCGCGCGGCCGGCAGGAAGCCCGCGTCAGGACGCTGCTGTCCACCACCTTCTTCTCCTGACCCCACCCGACTCCCCCGGCGGCCCGCAGCCGGGCCCCCGACGCCCGCACGGCGCCGCACGGCGCGCCGGACGTCACCCGTACTCCCGACTTCTCGTGACCTTCCTCGTGAAAGGCCGTTTCCCGATCATGCGCACCGCACGCCGCCGCGTCGCCCCGCCCACGGCCGCCGCCGTCCTCGCCGCACTGGCCGCGTCCACCCTGCTGACCGGCTGCGCCGGCGACGCCTCCGGCGCCCAGCCGTCCCGGATCTCCGAGGTCGCGCCGCTGGGCACGGGGCAGCCGCAGGTCGGCAGGGCGGGCAGGCAGGCGCCCGCGCCGCCGGTCCAGCAGCCCGCCGTGCTGCCCGGCGTCGGCCCCCGCACCCTCGCCGAAGTCCCCGCGGACGCCCGCCAGGTGGTGCTGGTCACCGGGGCGGGCCGTGACGCGACCACCGGGAGGGTCACCCTCTACCGGCGCGACGACGTGTCCGGTTGGGTCGCGGCCGGTCCTGCGTGGCCGGCGCACAACGCCGCCCGCGGCTGGACCGACGAGCACCACTCCGGCGATCTGCGGTCCCCCGTCGGCGTGTTCACGCTGACCGACGCCGGCGGCCGGCTGCCCGACCCCGGCACCAAGCTGACCTACGAGCACGCGCCGATCGGCTTCACCCCGCACGGCACCGGCGTGGACGGCGAGTCCCTCAAGGGCGCGTTCGACTACGTGATCGCCATCAACTACAACCGCAAGGCGGGCACGTCACCGCGGGACTGGACGCGCCCGATGGGCGAGTCCCGCGGCGGCGGCATCTGGCTGCACGTCGACCACGGCGGCCCGACCGAGGGCTGCGTGAGCCTGCCCGCGGCGGTGCTGCGCACCCTGCTGCGCACCCTGGACCCGGCGCTGCACCCGGTGGTGGTGATGGGCGACGCGGCCGCGCTCGCGCGCTGAGCCGGCCGCCCGGCACCCCCGGCCCGGACGTGCGGTGTTACGCCGCCGCGTCCGGGTCGCCGCCGAAGCGCGCCACGTACGACTCCAGGTCCTCGTCGGTGATCTTCGCGAAGAGCACCGGCGGGACCGTGAACGGGACTCCGGCCGGCACCGCGTCGAGCGCCCTGGCCTGGTCCGCGGTGACCCACGCCGCGTCGTCCGCGGGCAGCGTGAAAGCCGCGCGCATCGCCCTCGCGGAGGCCGGGATGAACGGCTCGGAGATCACCGCGTAGAGGTGGATCAGGTTCATCGCGGTGCGCAGCGTCAGCGCGGCGCCCTCGGGGTCGGTCTTGATCTCCAGCCAGGGGGCCTTCTCCTCGAGGTAGGAGTTGCCCGCGCTCCACAGCGCCCGCAGCGCCTGCGCGGCCTTGCGGAACTGGAGGGTGTCCAGGTGGCCCTCGTACTCCCCGAGCAGCGCGGCGACCAGCTCGCCGAGCCGGGTCTCGGCCTCGCCGGCCGGCGCGCCCGCGGGGACCTCGTCGCCGAACCGCTTGCGGGAGAAGGACAGCACCCGGTTGACGAAGTTGCCGAGGGTGTCGGCGAGGTCCTTGTTCACCGAGGAGGTGAAGAGCTCCCAGGTGAAGGACGTGTCGTCGGACTCGGGCGCGTTGGCGATCAGGAAGTAGCGCCAGTAGTCGGCGGGCAGCAGGTCCAGCGCGGCGTCGGTGAAGACGCCGCGGCGCTGGGAGGTGGAGAACTTCCCGCCGTAGTAGTTGAGCCAGTTGAACGCCTTGACGAAGTCGACGCGCTTCCACGGCTCGCGGGTGCCCAGCTGGGTGGCCGGGAACATCACGGTGTGGAAGGGCACGTTGTCCTTCGCCATGAACTGGGTGTAGCGCACCGGGTTCTCGCCGGCGTCCGCCTCGTACCACCAGGACTTCCAGTTCCGCCGCTCCGGGTCGGCGTCCGACCACTCCTTGGTGGAACCGATGTACTCGATCGGCGCGTCGAACCAGACGTAGAAGACCTTGCCCTCGGCGGCCAGCTCCGGCCAGGTGTCGGCGGGGACGGGGACGCCCCATTCGAGGTCGCGGGTGATCGCGCGGTCCTGGAGGCCCTCGGTGAGCCATTTGCGGGCGATCGAGGAGGCCAGGTTCGGCCAGTCCGCGCTGGTGGCGTCGATCCACGCCTCGACCTCGCCGGCCAGCTTCGACTGCAGGAGGAAGAGGTGCTTGGTCTCGCGGACTTCCAGCCGGTCGCTGCCGCTGATCGCGGAGCGCGGCTCGATGAGGTCGGTCGGGTCGAGCACCCGGGTGCAGTTCTCGCACTGGTCGCCGCGGGCCTTGTCGTAGCCGCAGTGCGGGCAGGTGCCGACGATGTAGCGGTCGGGCAGGAAGCGCTCGTCGTCCAGCGAGTAGACCTGCCGGATGGCCCGCTCCTCGATGAAGCCGTTGGCGGCCAGGCTGCGGGCGAACTCCTGGGTGATGTCGCGGTTCTGCGCGGAGGAGCTGCGGCCGAAGTAGTCGAAGGACAGCTCGAACCCGTCGTAGATGGCCTTCTGCGCGTCGTGCGCCTGGGCGCAGAACACGTCGACCGGCAGACCGGCCTCCTTGGCGGCCAGTTCGGCGGGGGTGCCGTGTTCGTCGGTGGCGCAGATGTAGAGCACGTCGTGGCCACGCTGACGCAGATACCGGCTGTAGACGTCGGCCGGGAGCATGGACCCCACCATGTTGCCCAGGTGCTTGATCCCATTGATATAGGGCAGGGCGGAGGTGATGAGGTGACGAGCCATTGCAGGCTGCTCCCAATTCGTTGCGTGGAGTGAGTCATTCGACTACGGACCGTCAATATCATATCCGACCCCGCCAACCTGACCCGCCGGTATTTTCCGGCGCCGAACGGGCAGACGACCTTTGGCGGCAGGAGTCACCCCCTGTGACTGCACGTGCACTTGCACGTGCACATGCACGTGCTCTAGTCACGCGTTATCATCTCCGGTACCAGACAAGGCACTTATGGGGAGCAGCCATGCGCCGGACGCAGAATGGAATGGCGGCGGAGGACCTGACGGGCGCCGTCTGGCAGAAGAGCCGTCACAGCAACGCCAATGGCACGTGCATGGAGTTCGCGGCACTGCCCGACGGTGAGGTGGCGGTGCGCAATTCGCGCTTTCCGGACGGGCCGGCGTTGATTTACACCCGGGCCGAGATCGAATCGATGATCATCGGTGTGAAGGCGGGCGAGTTCGACCACCTGATGCCGTAGTCCGGATCTCCGGTCGGCGCACCGGCGCTTTCGGCCGGCCGGGCTACTCGGGCATTCCGGGCGCGAGGAAAAGCGCCCAGACCACCTTTCCGGCCCCGCTCAGCGGGTGCCAGCCCCAGTTCTCACTGAACGACTCGACCAGGTGCAGGCCGCGGCCGGTCTCGGCGACGAAGTCGGGTTCCTTGGCGATCGGCGCGACCCCGCTGGGGTCGCGCACGGCACAGACCACCCGTGTGGTCCAGCGGATCAGGCTCAGCCGCACCGGCGCGCCCGCGGCGCCCACCGGGACCGCGTACCGCAGCGCGTTGGTGACCAGCTCGGAGGCGACCAGTTCGATGGAGTCGCGCAGCGCGTACAGGTCCCAGTGCTGAAGGGTCAGCCGGGTGAAGTGGCGCGCCTCGCGGACGGAGGCGAGGGCCGCGGGCAGCTCACAGGTGGCCCCGTGGCCGGCGGCGAGTCGCTCGGGCGCGAGCACGCCTTGCCATAACGGTTCCAGCACAGCTGTGGCCTCTGCCCTCATGCGAGCCCCCGAGGTATCTGCACGACCACCATGGTCAAGGATCAGCACCCTCCGATGCAAGAGCGTCTGCACGTGCATCTGCAAGGAAGTGATGCACGGAGCGTTGGAGAGTGACGGAATGGGTACTGCGCGCAGTCCATCAGTGGCAGACTGCTGATGGGCTAAGGGCGGAGCGTGACCTATGAGTGCAGGGCAGCCGGGAGGCGGGTCCATCGTGCGGCGCATGCTGCTCGGGGCGCAGCTGCGTCGACTGCGGGAGACCCGGGGCATCACCAGGGAGGACGCGGGGTACTCCATCCGGGCGTCGGAGTCGAAGATCAGCCGCATGGAGCTGGGCAGAGTCAGCTTCAAGGAGCGCGACGTCGCGGACCTGCTGACGCTGTACGGCGTCACCGAGGAGGGGGAGCGGCTCGCCATGCTCGGACTCGTCCGCGAGGCCAACGCGGCCGGCTGGTGGCACGGATACGGCGAGGTGATGCCGACCTGGTTCCAGACGTACGTGGGGCTGGAGGAGTCCGCCGCGCTCATCCGCACCTTCGAGGTGCAGTTCGTGCACGGTCTGCTGCAGACCGAGGAGTACATAAGGTCGGTGATCCGGCTCGGTCATCCCGAGGGAGCCGAACCCTGGGTGGAGAGACGAGTCGGTCTACGCCTGGAGCGGCAGAAGCTCCTCGTCTCCGAGCAGGCGCCGCGCTTCGTCGCGGTGATGGACGAGGGCGCGCTGCGCCGCCCGTTCGGGACCGCCGCGATGATGCGCGAGCAGGTCCGGCATCTGCTGGAGACCGCCGACGTGCCGAATGTGGACGTCCGCATCCTGCCGTTCGCGACCGGCGGCCACGCCGCGGGCGGCGGCGCCTTCACGCTGCTGAGCTTCCCCGAGTCCGATCTGCCGGACCTGGTGTACCTGGAGCAGCTGACCGGCGCGCTCTACATCGACAAGCCGGACGAGGTCGCCGAGTACACCAAGGCCATGGACACGCTGGACCGGATCGCGCTGGACGCGACCGACTCCCTCGACTGGCTGCACGCCTTCCAGCGCGAGCTGTGACGTGATCTTCACCCCTCTGGGTGAATATCGTCCCTCTTTGTCCCCGACGACCTCCCGCGCGACGCGGCGGTGGCACTAGGTTTGTGCCGCGAGTCCGCAGGTCGCACGGGGGGCCGACGTGACGAGGGGACGTACGGTGCAGCAGCAGGGGGAGCAGCGGCCGGAGCGCGCGCGCCGGCTCGGCGACGCGATTCCGCCGCCGACCGCGCACGCCCGCAGCTACCGGCTCGGCACGCTGACCGTGGTGGAGCTGCACGGCGAGATCGACCTGGCGACCGCCGAGACGGTCGAGCCGCATCTCGCCGCGGCCGCGCAGGGCCTGCCGCCGCTCCTGGTGCTGCTGGATCTCGGCCTGGTGGAGTTCATCGACTGCTTCGGGCTCTCCCTGCTGGTGCGGGCCCGCCGCCGGATCGCCGACCGGGGCGGCCGGGTGGTCATGGTCTGCGACGACCGGGCGACGCGGAAACTGCTCGCCCTCACCGGACTCGACGGCGTCTTCCATCCGTACCGTCATGTCGAGGATGCTTTGCGTGACGAAATCGGCGGGAGGCCGGACGCTGCACCGCCGGACTGATCCGCGCGGCCGAAACGCCCTCGCCGGGCCATTTCCGCAAATGCCGGAAAGGCTGCTTTCGGCGTCACTCTTCTCACATTCCAGAGTGCCCGCATTCCCACCCCGTACAGTGGTTCGCCGGACAGCCGCCCCGCCTCTGCGCACGTGTGACCGGAGTCATATATTCCGGCGGGGCCGCGTGGTAATCGTTGGGGCTTGCCGCGTCGGTGGGCGCTGAAGTCACTGGACCGAAGGTGTGGGAATGGGCGTTCGTGGGCGGAAGCCCAAGCGGAGCCGCAAACGCTGGGTCATCGGGATCGCCGTGTCCCTGGCGGTGCTGGTGGTCGGCGCCGGTGGTGCGCTCTATCTCAAGCTGAACGCCAACATCAGCACCTTCGACTCGGCCGGCCTGAGCAAGGACCGCCCGGCGGCCGCGAAGGCCGACGCCAACGGCGACAAGCCGGTGAACGTCCTGCTGATCGGCTCCGACACCCGCTCCGGCGAGAACGGCAAGCTGGGCGGCTCGGCGGCCGGGCCGATCGGCCGCTCGGACACCACGATCCTGCTGCACGTCTACCCCGACCACAAACACGCGGTGGGCATATCCATACCCCGCGACTCGCTGGTCGACATACCCAAGTGCCTGCTGCCGAACGGGTCCTGGTCGCCGGACCAGCCCAAGGCCCAGTTCAACTCGGCCTTCTCGATGGGCGACACCGCGCAGGGCAACCCGGCCTGCACGCAGAACACGATAGAGAAGCTGACCGGCCTGCGGGTCGACCACACCATGGTGGTGGACTTCGCCGGCTTCGCGGCCATGACCTCCGCCGTGCACGGCGTCGACGTCTGCGTGCCGAACACCATCTACCAGGGGGACATGAACCCCAACCTCGGCTACAAGGGCAAGGTCGTCCTGCAGGCCGGGATGCGGAACCTGTCCGGCCAGAAGGCGCTGGACTACGTCCGGGTGCGGCACGGCGTCGGCGACAACTCGGACGTCGGCCGGATGCTCCGCCAGCAGGCGTTCCTCTCCGCCCTGATCAGCAAGGTCAAGGGCGAGGGCATGAACCCCACCACGCTGCTGCCGCTGGCGAACGCAGCGACCAAGTCGCTGACCGTGGACTCCGGTCTCGGCACCGCCACCAAGCTGATGTCCTTCGGCCTGTCGCTCAAGGGCATCGACCTGAAGAACATCCAGTTCATCACCGCGCCGTGGAAGTACGACGGCGCGCGCATCGACCTGGTCCACCCCGACGTGGACGACCTCTTCGCCGAGCTGCGCGCCGACCGCACCCTCCAGGGCGTCAACGCCTCCGGCAAGGTCGCGCCGAAGCCCACCCCGGCGCCGGCGGTGGACGGCACCGGCATCGCGGTCAACGTCTTCAACGGCACCACCACCGACGGTCTGGGCGGCAAGGCCGCGGACCGGATCGCGGCCGACCACTTCACCGTGACCGGCACCACGACCGCGCACACCCAGGACCACGTCACGACCCGTATCGAGTACGGCTCGGCGGACGCCGCGCACGCGCGGTCGCTGGCCGAGCTGTTCCCGGGCGCGCAGCTGGTGCCGCTGCACATCACCGGCATCAACCTGGTCGTCGGCCAGGACTACGCGAAGGTCGCGACGGCGACGCCGAAGGCGCTGCCCAAGGCGCTCACCCAGCAGGCGCGCAGCGCGGACGCCAACCCCTGCTCCAAGCTCTCCTACGGCTGAGCGGGCGTCGCGCCCCGTACCTCCAGGCCGTCCAGCAGGGCGGCGGTCGCGGCGGCGACCGCCTCGACCGCGGCGTCGAAGACCTCGCGGTTGTGCGCGGCGGGCGCGCGGAAGCCGGAGATCTTGCGGACGTACTGCAGCGCGGCGGCGTGCACGTCCTCGTCGTGCACCTCGGGGGTCATCGGGGGGCGGAGGGTCTTGATGCTTCGGCACATGCCTCCAGTGTGGCGCGGGGCGCCGACAACCCGCTCCTGGGGCGGGCGCCCCCTTGGCGGGCAGGCCCGTTGGTGCTTGACTGTCCCACATTGGTTAGGAACCTTTCCTAACTTGGCAGTCGAGCGAGCCTCCACCCTCGAAACGGAGACGCACCATGCAGCCATCCCCCCACTCCTCCTCCTCCGCAACCGCCGGCGCGCACCGGTCGCGCCGGGCCGGCCGCCGGATCGCCATGGTCGCCGCGGCGGGCGTGCTCGCCGCGGGCGCCGGGTCCCTCGCGCTGGCGGGCACCTCGGACGCCGCCGTCGCGCACCCCGTCGCGCACGCGGCCGCCGCCCCCCGGGCGACCGGGACCGGTCTCGCCGACCCGCACAAGAAGGAGATCGCGATGGAGCTGGTCTCCTCCGCGGAGAACTCCTCGCTGAACTGGAAGGCCCAGTACAAGTACATCGAGGACATCGGCGACGGCCGCGGCTACACCGCCGGCATCATCGGCTTCTGCTCCGGCACCGGCGACATGCTCGAACTGGTCCAGCACTACCAGGACCTCAAGCCGGGCAACGTCCTCGCCAAGTATCTCCCCGCCCTGGAGCGGGACAACGGCTCGGACTCCCACTCCGGCCTCGGCAGCGCCTTCGTCGCCGACTGGAAGACCGCCGCCAAGGACACCGTCTTCCAGACCGCGCAGAACGACGAGCGCGACGCGGTGTACTTCGACCCGTCGGTGAACCAGGCGAAGACGGACGGCCTCGGCACCCTCGGCCAGTTCATCTACTACGACGCCATCGTCATGCACGGCCCCGGCGACGACCCGGTCAGCTTCGGCGGCATCCGCAAGACCGCCATGAAGAAGGCCAAGACCCCCGCCCAGGGCGGCAACGAGACCACCTACCTCAACGCCTTCCTCGACGCCCGCAAGGCCGCCATGCTCACCGAGGCGGCCCACGACGACACCAGCCGCGTCGACACCGAGCAGCGCGTCTTCCTCAAGGCAGGCAACCTCAACCTGGACCCGCCGCTGAAGTGGAAGACCTACGGCGACTCGTACCAGATCCTGACGCTGCCGTAGTCCGCGGGACAGGGGGCCCGCCGTCGCGACCTGGGGGCGCGGCGGCGGGCCTCGCGCGTCTACTCTGGTCGCGACACGGCGCGTTGAGCGATACGGGGGTCGGCCGATGAGCGGCTGGATGTGGTGGCTGGTGGCGCTGTTCGGGATGGGCGGGATCGGCGCCGTCGCCGACACCACGCGCGGCGCGCTGCGCACCCGGCACGAGCGCAGGATCGAGAAGATCGAGGCGCGCGGCCGCGAGCGCCGCGCGCTGGAGGCGGCCGGTCGGCCGCCCGAGCCGATCTGCGGCTGCACCCACCACCTCGCCAAGCACGACAAGCAGGGCAGGTGCCACGAGCTCGTCGAGGTCCCGACCGCCTGGGACGCCGACCGCAAGCCCACCGAGTTCACCGCGGGCACCTGCAACTGCCAGCAGTACGTGGGTCCGCAGCCGCTCAGCAGCGTCTACGCGGACGAGATCGCCGACGTCTGAGGCCGACGGCCCCGCGGGGCCTGGAGCCCCGCGGGACGGTGGCCGGCGCGCGACCCCCGGGGATCTTGTCCGCGGCCAGCGGGCGGTGAGACGGTGGCCCGATGGATCTTGGACTGGGCGGGAAGGCCGCGTTCGTCACCGGCGGGAGTCAGGGGATCGGGCTGGCGATCGCACGGGCGCTCGTCGCCGAGGGGGCGTCGGTCGTGGTGTGCGGGCGGGACGAGGGGCGGCTCGCGCAGTGCGGGGTGCCCGGCGTGCAGGCCGACGTCACCGACCCGGAGCAGCTGGGCCGGGCGGTCGACGAGGCCGCGCGGCGGCTCGGCGGGCTCGACCTGGTGGTGGCGAACGCGGGGGGATCGTTCGGCGGCGGGCTGCTGGACTCGACGCCGCAGGAGTGGGCGGACACCTTCGCGATCAACGCGCTGCACGCCGCGCACGCCATCCGCACCGCGGTGCCGCACTTCGAGCGGCGCGGCGGCGGCAGCGCGCTGATCATCTCGTCGATCACCGGCTGGAAGCCGGGGCCGCGATCCTCCTACGCCGCGGCGAAGGCCGCCGAGATCCACCTCGCGGCGGCGCTGGCCCAGGAGTTGGGCCCACGGGGCATCCGCGTCAACGCGCTCAGCCCCGGCTCGGTCGAGTTCGAGGGCGGCGGCTGGGCGTGGGTCCGCGACAACCGGCCCGAGGACTTCGCCCGGTTCGCCCGCGAGGACTTTCCCCGCGGCCGCCTCGTCACGCTCGACGAGGTCGCCGACACCGCCCTCTTCGTCCTGTCGTCGCGCGCGAGCGGCGTCAGCGGCGCCAACATCCGCGTCGACGCCGCGCAGGACCACCCGAGTTCGGGCCGCCTCTTCCCGTAGCGGCGCCCCGCGGCTCAGCGGGTGCGGGGGTGCGGGCGGCTCCCGTCGGCCGGCTGCGGGGCGGCGGCCCACGAGGACAGGATGCGCAGGCCCTCGTGCGAGGGCGTGCCGGGGGCGGCGGTGAGGACCATCAGGCGCTGGTCGGTGCCCTCGGGGCCGGCCCACATGTCGCAGTCGAGGGTGAGGTCGCCGACGACGGGATGGCGGTACCTCTTGGTGCCGAAGCCGGCGCCGGTGGCGTGGTGGGCGGCCCACCAGGACCGGAAGTCGCCGTCCCGGACGGAGAGTTCGCCGACCAGCGCGGCGAGGTCCGGGTCGTCCGGGTCGGTGGCGGCCTCCATCCGCAGCGCGGCCACGGCCGTCCGCGCGGCCTCCTCCCAGTCGGCGTGCAGGGCCCGCATCGCGGGGTCGGCGAACAGCAGCCGGACGTAGTTCCGCTGCGCGGGCCGCAGCGCCTCGAAGTCGGTGTAGAGCGCCTTGGCCATCGGGTTCCAGGCCAGCACGTCCATCCGGCGGCCGAGCACGATCGCCGGCGTCTCGGTGAGCTGGTCGAGCAGCCGGGACATGGCCGGCCGCACCCGCTGCGCCGCGCGCCGCCGCGGCCGCGCGGCGGGCTTGCCGGCCAGCGTGTAGAGGTACCGCTGCTGGTCCTCGTCCAGCCGCAGCGCCCGCACCAGGGTGGCCAGCACGGTCGCCGACGCCGGCTTGCGGCCCTGCTCCAGGCGCGTGTAGTAGTCGACGCTGACCGCCGCCAGCCGCGCCACCTCCTCCCGCCGCAGCCCGCTGACCCGCCGGTCCCTGTCGTCGTCGGGCAGGCCGACCTCGCGCGGAGTCAGCTCGCCGCGCCGCGCCTTCAAGAAGGCCCCGAGCTCCCCGGACCCACTGCCGTTCGCTGCGTTCATGCCTCCAGTCTCCCTCCGAGCGGCCGCGGACCGGCCCCGCGTGGGTGGGCCGATTCCGTCCCTGGATGCCCGCGGCGGCGCGCCGGCCGTGGCGGCCTCAGGCGTCGAGGCGGGGTTCGGGGCGGGCGGAGGGGAGGCGGATGCGGAAGGTCGCGCCGTGCTGGGGGGCGGTGTCGAGTTCGACGTGGCCGTGGTGGGCGGCGACCAGGGCGGAGGCGATGGACAGGCCGAGGCCGGCGCCGCCGCCCTGGTGGCGGGAGCGGGAGGTGTCGACGCGGTAGAAGCGCTCGAAGACGCGGGCGGCGTCGGCGGCGGTCATGCCGGGGCCGGCGTCGGCGACCTCCAGGACGCCCTGGCCGCCGACGGTGCCGACGCCGATCCTGACCGGGCTGCCCGGCGGGGTGTGGGCGACGGCGTTGCCGACGAGGTTGGCGACGACCTGCCGCAGCCGCGCCTCGTCGCCGAGCACGGGGGCCGGGCCGGGAGGGGTGCCGGGGCCGCCGGGGCCGGTCAGCGTCACCGTGCGGGTCGGGTCGAGGGCGGTGGTGTCGTGCAGCGCGTCCACCGCGAGGGTGCGCAGGTCCATCGGGGCGAGCTGGACGGGCCGCTGCTCGTCCATCCTGACCAGGGTCAGCAGGTCCTCGACGATGCCGCCGAGCCGTACCGCCTCGCTCTCGATCCGGGTCATGGTGCGCTTGACGTCGCTCTCGTCGGCGAGCGCGCCCATCCGGTACAGCTCGGCGAAGCCGCGGATGCCGGCCAGCGGGGTGCGCAGCTCGTGGCCCGCGTCGGCGACGAACCGCCGCATCTGCTCCTCGGACTCGGCGCGCGCTGCGAACGCGGACTCGATCTGCGCGAGCATGCCGTTGAGCGCGAGCGAGAGCCGCCCGGCCTCGGTGCCGGGGGAGCCGGCCGGCATGCGGTGGGAGAGCGGCCGGCCGGAGGCGATCTCCGCGGCGGTCGCCTCGATGCGGCGCAGCGGGCGCAGCCCGGCGCGCACCGCGAACCAGCCGGCCACCCCGAGCACCGCCGCGACCAGCGCGCCGATCAGCAGGAAGCCGGTGCTCAGCCGGTCGGTGGTGGACGACACGTCGTCCAGGGACGCGGCGACCACGACGCCCGCGGGCAGCGGTGTGCCGGGGGTCGCGGCGGTGGAGACACCGCCGGTGCCGGACCGCGCGGAGTCGACCGGCACGATCAGCACCCGCCAGCGGCCGCCGCCGTGGTCGCTGGCCACGTCGAACGGCTTGTCGAGGCGCGCCCGCAGCCCCGCCGCGTCCATCGTGGGCCACAGCGGCTGCGGGTCGCTGGCGGCGACCGGCAGCCGGAACTGCTCCGCGACGCGCCCGTCGGACGCCGCGAACGCCACCACGAACTGGCTGGGCAGCCAGGGCCTCGCGCCGCCGCCCGGCCCGCCGCCGCCCGCGGGCCGCACATAGCGCGGCGCCGGGATGCCGTCGGTGCCGAGCCGCCGGGCCAGCGGCTGCCCGTACCGCTCCAGCTGCTGGTCCACGCGCTGGACGAGCTGCCCGCGCACCGAGCCGAGGACGAGGGTGTCGCTCACCGTCAGCCCGAGCAGCACCAGCGCCAGGCACAGCAGCACCAGCCGGGACCGCAGCGAGACCGCGGACAGCCGGAACCCGCGCACCCGGCGCAGGCGCGCGCCGTGCCCCGCGCGCACGGCGCTCAGCCCTGTCCCGGGGCCGGCCGGCGCAGCACGTACCCGACGCCCCGCACGGTGTGGATCAGCTTGGGCGCGCCGTGCGCGCCCGCGTCGACCTTGCGCCGCACGTACGAGATGTACGACTCGACGATGCTCAGGTCGCCGCCGAAGTCGTAGGCCCACACGTGGTCGAGGATCTGCAGCTTGGAGACCACCCGGTCGGTGTTGGCCATCAGGTAGGCGAGCAGCTTGAACTCGGTCGGGGAGAGCGAGACGGGGTGGCCGCCGCGGGTCACCTGGTGGCCGACGGGGTCGAGTTCGAGGTCGCCCGCGACCAGCCGCCCGTCGTCGGTGGGGCCGCCGGTGCGGCGCAGGATCGCCCGGATCCTGGCGATCAGCTCCTCCAGGCTGAACGGCTTGGTGACGTAGTCGTCGCCGCCCGCGGTCAGGCCGCTGATCTTGTCCTCGACGCCGTCCTTGGCGGTCAGGAAGAGCACCGGCAGCCGGTCGTCCGCCCCGCCCGCGCCGGGCCTGGCGTACGGCCCGGCCTCCTCGCGCAGCCGCTTGACCACCGCGAAGCCGGTCATGTCCGGGAGCATCACGTCGAGCACGACGAGGTCGGGCCGGTCCCTGGCGACGGCGGCCAGCGCGTCGGCGCCGGTCGCCGCCGAGGCCACGCGGAACCCGACGAACCGCAGCGAGGCGGAGAGCAGCTCGCGGATGTTCGGTTCGTCGTCGACGACCAGCAGGCTGGCCTCCGGCGTGTCCATGGCGTCCTCCTGGCCCGTGGCGACGCGGTCGTGCGGGTGCCGGTGCGGGTGTACGGGTGTACGGCGGGTGTGCGGGTGTGCGGCGTACGGCGCCGCGGCGACATGTCGGCCGCTGCACCGTACGCCCTGTGCCTGTGAACGGGCGGCCCGCTCAGTTGCCTCCGCCGGCGCCGCCCGCCGCGCCGCCGCCGAAACCGCCGAAGCCCGCGAAGCCGCCGGCCGCCGCGCCCTCGGTGACGGTCGTCGCGGCGATGTCGCCGGAGGCGCTCTGGCTGCCGCGGATCGTCACGGACTGGCCCGGCTGGAGGTCGGCGACCTTGCCGGCCTTGGCCTCCGTGACCTTGGTCGAGGAGCCGGTGGTGACCTTGACGATGGCGCCGGAGGCGTCGGTGACGTAGAGGGTGTCGCCGTCGACCAGCTTGACCGTGCCGATCGTCACCCCCGAGCCGCCGGCGCCGCCGGAGCCCGCGGCCCCGCCCGCGGCGGCCCCCGTGCCCGCGCCCGTACCGGTCCCGGCACCCGCCCCGGTCCGGGTGCCGCCGGCGCCGAAGCCGCCGAAGGTCCGGCCCCCGGCGCCCCCGGCGCCTCCGGCGAAGGTGCCCGCACGCCCGGTGCCGCCCGGCGTGCTCCGCAGGTGGCTCTTCTCGACCAGCGCGCCGCCCGCGAAGGCGGCCGCCGCGACGATGCACGCGGACAGCGCCAACGTCAGCCACGGCAGCCTGCGCCGCGGCGGCGCGGCCAGCTCGGCCGAGATGTCCCGGGCGTCCGGCGGCTGGGCCAGCACGTCCTCGGGGCGCTCTGCGGGCGCGCCGCCGGGGCCCTCGACGATCTCGGCGCCCTCGAAGATCTCGATCTGCCGGGTCGGCGCGGTGGCGTCCGCCCCCTCCCCGACGGGCTCGACCTCGCCGGCCCGGATGCCCCCGGGCTCGATCCCACCGGCGTGCGGCACCAGCAGATCCGCGTCGGCGTCTGCCTTGACCAGCTCGGTACGGCGTCGCGCCATCTCCGCTTCTCCCTTGTCTCTTCTCGTGTCGCTGTCGCGTGTGTCGCTGCGCGGGTCG
This sequence comes from Actinacidiphila polyblastidii, assembly GCF_036353415.1. Lineage (NCBI taxonomy): Bacteria > Bacillati > Actinomycetota > Actinomycetes > Kitasatosporales > Streptomycetaceae > Actinacidiphila > Actinacidiphila polyblastidii. The sequence continues at coordinate 25,889 of NZ_JAZEWV010000050.1, read as the reverse complement.
TCGCCGCGGGGTGTCACTCGTGCCGCAGGGCCTCGATGGGCCGCAGGCCCGCCGCCCGGTTGGCCGGGTAGCTGCCGAAGAACAGCCCGATCGCCACCGCGATGGCGAACGCGCCCCAGACCGACTCCGGGATGACCACCGGTTTGATGCCGACGATGGTGAAGCGCGAGCCGATCAGCCCGGCCAGCACCCCGAGCCCGCCGCCCACCAGGGACAGCAGCGTGGACTCGGCGAGGAACTGCCCGAGGATGACGCCCTTGGGCGCGCCGATCGCCTTGCGGATGCCGATCTCGCGGGTCCGCTCGGTGACGGTGACCAGCATGATGTTGGTGATCCCGATCCCGCCGACGAGCAGCGAGATCGCGGCGACCGCGCCGAGCAGCACGGTGAACGTCTTGTTGGTGTCCGACTGCGTGGTCAGCAGCGACTCCTGGCTGCTCACCCGGAAGTCCAGCGCGCTGGAGTCCTTGATGCCGTGCTGGGCCATCAGCACGCTGGTGATCTCGTTCTGCGCCGGGGTGGTGGCGCCGGCGGACTTCGCCTCGACCAGGATCTGGCTGATCGGACCGAAGCCGGTGAAGGCGTTCTGCACGGTCGGCAGCGGTGCGATCACCGTGTCGTCCGGGTCCTGGAAGCCGGTGCCGCCCTTGGTCTCCAGCACGCCCACCACGGTGAACGGGGTGCCGCCGACGACGAACTTCCGGCCGATCGGGCTCGCGGTGCCGAACAGGTCGGTCGCCGTCGTCGAGCCGATCACCGCCACCTTGCGGGAGTTGAGCACGTCGTCGGCACTGAAGTAGTCGCCCTTGGCGACCTTGCTGTTGGACGCCTTGAAGTACGCCGGGTAGGTGCCGACGATCTGGCCGACGGTGTGCGAGGTGCCCTCGTACACCGCGGTCTGCGAGGTGGTCGCCTCGGGGGCGACCGACTCCACGTCGGGGGCCGCCGAGGGGTCCGCCAGCGCCCGCGCGTCGGCCACGGTGAGCGGCTTGGTGCTGGTCGCCGCCGAGGTGCCGCCGAAGCCGCCGCCGGAGGAGACGGTCAGCGCGTTGGTGCCGAGCTTCTCGATCGAGTCCTTGACGGCCTGCGAGGAGCCGTTGCCGACCGCGAGCAGGATGATGACCGCGGCGACGCCGATCAGCACGCCGAGCATGGTCAGCCCGGAGCGGACCTTGTTGGCCGCCAGCCCGCCGAGGGCGAACCGCAGCGTCTGGGCAGGATTCACCGGGTTCCCCCTGTCAGGGCGTGCGGGGACGGGGGCTGCGGGAGCCGGGGGCCGGTGTGCGGGCCGCCGGCCGCGCCGGCCGGGTCGGCGTGCGGGTGGGCCGCGGCGAAGGCCGCGGGGTCGCGCAGCGCGGGCGGCGGTCCGTCGACGGGCGCCTGCCGGACGTCGGACACGATCTGCCCGTCGACCAGCCGCAGCACCCGTTTGGCGTGCCGGGCCACCTCGTCCTCGTGGGTGATCAGCACGACCGTGCGGCCGGAGGCGTTGAGCCGGTCGATGACGCCGAGGACGTCCTCGGTGCTCTGGCTGTCCAGGTTGCCGGTCGGCTCGTCGGCCAGCAGCATGGCGGGCGCGGTGACCAGCGCGCGGGCCACCGCGACGCGCTGCTGCTGGCCGCCGGACAGCTCGTTCGGCCGGTGCTCGACCCGGTCGGCGAGGCCGACCAGGGTGAGCGCGGCCAGCGCCCTGCGGCGCCGCTCGGCGGCCTTCACCCCGGCGTAGGCCAGGGGCAGTTCGACCTGGGCGAGCGCGGGGGTGCGCGGCACCAGGTTGAACGACTGGAAGACGAAGCCGATCTTGCGGTTGCGGACCAGCGAGAGCTGGTGCTCGTCGAGGCCGCCGACGTCGATGCCGTCCAGCAGGTAGCGGCCCGCGGTGGGGACGTCGAGGCAGCCGAGGATGTTCATCAGCGTCGACTTGCCGGAGCCGGAGGAGCCCATCACGGCGACCATGTCGCCCTGTTCGACCAGCAGGTCGACGCCGGCCGGTTCCCCCGTGGCGGGCTGCGGCGCACCGCCGAGCGCGCGGACGGCGGCGTCGCCGTGCCCGTACGACTTCACCAGCGAGCGGACCTCGATCACCGGGGCCGGGCCCCACGGGGACTCCTCGCCCTGGTCGTCGGAGCGCGCGTCGCCCGGTGCGGCGCCGCCGGACCAGCGGCCGGACCACCCGCCGGACCACCCGCCGGCCGCACGGTGCAGGCCGAGCCGCCTGTGCAGCGGCTGCCTCACTGCCGGCCACCTCCGCCGCTGAAGCCCCCGGTGCGGAAGCCGCCGCCGCCCGCGGTGCCGAACCGGCCGCCGCCGCCCGCGCCGCCGGGGAAGGCGCCGCTCGGGAAGCCGCCGTTGCCGGACGAGGCGACGGTCGGGATCTGCACCTGCTGGCCCTCGGTCAGCCCGCTGGTGATCTGGTCGGTCGAGTCGCCCTCGACGCCCACGGTGACCTCGGTGCGGGTGGTGGAGCCGTCCTTGCCGACGACCAGCACGGTGCGGTTGGCGCCGGTGCCGGAGACCGCGGCGGTCGGCACGCTGAGCGCGCCGGCGGCGGAGCCGGTCACGACCTGGATGCTCGCGCTCAGGCCGGTCCGCAGGTTCGCGGTGTCGCTGGTGATCTGGAGCGTCGCCGGGTACTGCACCGCGCTGCCGCTCGACGAGCCGCCGCCGGAGGAGCCGCTGCTCGCCGGGAGCGAACTGATCGACAGGACCTTGGCGTTGAGGACCGTGCCGGCCTCCGCGTTGAGCGTGACGGTGGCCGCCTGGCCGGCCTTGATCTTCAGCGCGTCGGACTCCGAGAAGTCCGCGGTGACCTGCATGCCGCGGGGGTTGGTCAGCACGACGAAACCGGTCGGTGTGCTCGACGAAGAAGAGGAGGACGACGAGGAGGAGCCCGCGGAGCCGGACGCGCCGGAGCCGCTGCCGGAGCCCGTGCCGGAGCCGCTGCCGCTGCCGGAGACCGTGTCGCCCTTGGCGCCGCCGACCGAGGCGACCGTGCCGGCCACCGGGGCCTTCAGCACGCAGCCGTCGATCGCGCGCTGGTCGGCGTCGACCTTGTCCTGCGCCTGGGTGAGCTGCGCCTCGGCCTGCGCGAGCTGCGCCGGGTCGACGGTCGGGGTGGGGGTGGGGGTCGGCGTCGCGTCGGCGGAGCGGCCCGAGGAACCGGAGGAGCCCTGGCTGCCGGTGGAGGCCGGCAGTTCGCCCTCCTGGACCTTCGTCAGGTTCGCCTGCGCCGCGGTCAGCGACGCCTGGTCCTCCTGGAGCGTCTCGTTCGCCGAGGTCGGGTCGACCCTCGCCAGCACCTGGCCCTTCTTCACCGTGTCGCCCGGCTTGACGTCGACCTCGGTGAGGGTGCCGCCGGTGGTGAAGTCCAGCCCCGCGTCGCTCGGCGAGGCGAGCGTGCCGGAGCCGGACACGGTGGCCAGCACGGTGGCCCTGGTGACGGTCGCCACCCGCGCGGTGCCGCTGCCCGAGGACGTGCTGCCGTCGTCGTGCACCGCCGCGTACGCGCCGCCGGCGCCCGCGAGGACCACCACGCCGAGCACCGAGTTGATCAGGACGGCCCTGCGCCGCCGTGGGAGCACCTTCATGGCGCGCATCCTGGTCGCCGACGCCTTTGAACCCCTGGGAGAACCCTGGGAGTTCGCTGGGAACGGCGACCGGTGCGGTGGTCGCCGCGGGGCGGACATCACCGGCCGATACGGACGAAAGGTGCCGGAATCCCGGCGTCCGCGGCCCGGCGGGTCCCGGGTTTCCCCGGGAACTCACAGGTCGGTCCCGGACAGTCCCCACCTGGGTGCGGTTCAGTCCGGTTCGCAGCCCTCACTGCTGCTGCGCGCGCGTGCGAGTGCGGGCGCGGCGGCGGCCGTCCGCCTAGCCGAGGAGACCCACGGACATGACCTGGACCCCCACCCGGCCGTCCGCCGCCCTGCGCGCCGGAGCGGCCGTCGCCGCGCTCGCCGCCTCCGGGGCGCTGATGCTCAGCGCGTGCTCGTCGTCCTCCGGCGGCTCCGGGTCCGCGGCGGACGGCAAGCCCTCGGGTTCGGTGTCGCCCGCGGCCTCCTCGTCCGCGCGGGGCGGAGCCAACGGGCAGGCGATGGAGGCGTACCGCACGTGCCTGTCGCAGCACGGGCTGAACCTCCCCACCTTCAACCGTCCCTCCGGTTCGGCCCGGCCCGGCGGGCGGCCCAGCGGCCGGCCGAGCGGCGGGGGCGGTTACGGCCGCGGCTTCGGCGGAGGCGGCTTCCCCGGCATGGGCGGCGCCTCACCGGACGCGGCCACCCAGAAGGCGCTCGACGCGTGCAAGTCGCTGCGGCCGCAGTTCAGCGGGCGGGGCGGGGCGGGCGGCGCAGGGGGCGCGGACAGCAGCGCGTTCCAGGCGTTCAGCAGCTGCCTCAAGGACCATGGCGTCACGCTGCCGACCGCGTCGCCGGGGTCGAACGGAACGAACGGGACGAACGGGACCGCCGGCGGACGCGGTTTCGGCGGGCTCCGCGCGCTCGACACCACGGACCCCAAGACGGCGAAGGCGTACGACACCTGCAAGGTGCTGCTGCCGCAGCGCCCCTCGGGTGCGGCGTCCCCGTCCGCCACCTGACCGAGAGCCCTGGGCGCCGCCCGCGCCGTCCGGGGCACGGGACTACCAGGCGAAGGCCTCGGGGGACGGGCCGGGGCCGGGGAAGATCGTGTCGAGCTCGGCCAGCAGCTCGTCCGGGAGCGTCAGCTCCACGGCGCGCAGGGCCGAGTCGAGGTGGGCGGCGGTGCGGGGGCCGACGATCGGCCCGGTCACGCCGGGCCGCGCGAGCAGCCAGGCCAGCGCCACCTCACCCGGCTCGAACCCGTACTTCGCCACGGCCTCCTCGTACGCCTCGACCCGCGCACGGACCGCCGGGTCCGCGAGTCCCGAGGCGGCACGCCCGGCCGAGGTGCGCGCGCCGCCGCCCTCGCGTTCCTTGCGCAGCGCGCCGCCCAGCAGCCCCTGGTGCAGCGGCGACCAGGGGATCACGCCGAGCCCGTACGCCTGCGCGGCGGGGAGCACGTCCATCTCGGCGCGGCGCTCCGCGAGGTTGTAGAGGCACTGCTCGCTGACCAGGCCGAGCATCCCGGCGCGGGCGGCGGCCTCGTTCGTGCGGGCGAGGTGCCAGCCGGCGAAGTTGCTGGAGGCGGCGTAGAGGATCTTGCCCTGGCGGATCAGGACGTCGACCGCCTGCCAGATCTCCTCCCAGGGCGTCGCCCGGTCGATGTGGTGGAACTGGTAGACGTCGATGCGGTCGGTCCGCAGCCGCCGCAGGCTCGCCTCGACCTCGCGGCGGATGTTCAGCGCGCTGAGCTTGTCGTGGTTGGGCCAGGACTGCTCGTGCCACGGCCTGCCGTCGTTGGTGACGTTGCCGTGGAGCTTGGTGGCCAGCACGACCTTGTCGCGCCGGCCGCCGTCCGCGGCGAACCAGCTGCCGAGGATCTCCTCGGTGAGGCCCTTGTGCTCGTCGCGCCCGTAGATGTTGGCGGTGTCGAAGAAGTTGACGCCCGCGGCGAGCGCCGCGTCCATGATCGCGTGGCTGTCTGCCTCGCCGGTGTGGGAGCCGAAGTTCATGGTGCCGAGGACGATCCGGCCGACCTTGAGTCCGGTCCTTCCGAGCTGCGTGTACTCCATGCGGGCCAGCCAACACCTTGAAGTGCACTCGATGGCAAGGGCTGCCCGGGTCAGCCGGACTCCGGCCGCTCGACATCCGGCCGTTCGAGGTGCGGCCGTTCGAGGTCCGGCCGCGCGGCGACGGCGCGGCGCAACCGGTCGGTGCGGTCGACGAGTTCGACCAGCGCCACCCGCTGGCCCGGGGAGATCTCGCCGGCCAGCTCGCTCTCGCGGATGTGCGCCCTGCGCAGCAGCTGGTGGCCGTCGAGCGCCGTCATGCCCGGGGTGGCGTGCACCAGCGCGGTGACCGGGATCGCCGCCGCGTCGCCGTCGCCCGCCGCCGCCCGTCGCAGCACCCGGCAGAGCCCGGGCGGGCCCTCCGCGGCGACCTCGCTGAGCACCAGCGCCCTGCGGTGCCGCGTCTGCGCCGCCTGCTCGCGCGACGCCGCCGTACCGGCCGTCGTCGCCACACCTCTGCCGTCGTGCTCGTGCCGCATCCGGCCGGAAATCGCCATCGCGGACACCTCGATCCCTCGTGTCGCTTTTGCGGTGTTTCATGCTCCAGGATCGAGCGTACGCCCGGAGATGCGCCGCGCAAACGCCCCCTGGCGGCCTACGGCGTGCGGCGGCGCAGGACGAGGCCGCAGCCGGCGAGGATCAGGATGGCGGCCAGGGCGGCGAGGCCGCGCATGCCGCTCCCGGCGTCGGCGAGCCGGCCGCTGAGCCCGGCTCGCGCCGGCGGCTCGGACGTCGGTGCGGGACCGCGCTGCGCGGCGCCCGCCACGGAGGCCGCCGCGCCGGCCGCGAGGGCGCGCGCCTGGGCCTGCGCCTGGGCCTGCGCCTGGGCCTGTACGTCCGCCGGGGTCCGGGCCTGGGCCGGGGCGTCGCCCGCGGCGGGGGTCGCGGGGGCGCAGCTCACGGAGAAGGACTTGCTGCCGAGGGCGGCCGCGTGCGCCCCGACGGTCCAGCCGAGCCGGTAGCGGCCGTCGGGCAGCGTCATGTTCTCCGTGATGCCCTGCCCGGTCGCGCCCACGGTGATCGTGTCGGACCGCTGGGCGGCCGTCGCGTCGCCGCCCTGGCGCTGGGCGGCGATGGTCCAGGCCACCTGGTCCGCGGGGGCGAAGCCGACGGCGTCGAGGTAGAAGTCGCACGTCTGCGCCGCGTCGCCGCGGACGTCCACGGGCGTGGACTCGTCGTGGACCTGTACGTCGCCGGTGGTGGACGCCGCGGTGCCGGTCGGTGCTCCGGACACGGCGCCGGACGTGGCGCCGCTCGGGGCTCCGGTCGCGGTTTCCGCCGTGCTGCCGGTCGTGGCGGCGTTCGCGGCCGGGACGCCCAGTCCCGGGCCCGACACCGCGAGCGCACCCGCCAGAATTCCACCCAATCGCCTGATTCGCCTCATTCCGTAGATATAACAATCCGGTCATAAGGTCACCGCGCGCCGCGCCGGAGTGGCGCGTTTCCGATCGGCCTCACGGGTTATTCGTGCGTTATGACGCATTCGCGCAGTACGTCGCGGCCGCCCGCCGCACGGTGTCGGGCACCCGCGGTCGTCCGTGCGAGAGACGGAGGTGAGTGACCGTGGCGCACGTCAACGGCAACGGCAACGGTGCGGGCCGCTCGGTCGGCACGCTGGTCAAGCAGGGGACGGAACAGCTCTCCCAGCTCATGCGGCAGGAGTTCAAGCTGGCGCAGGCCGAGCTGACGCAGAAGGGCAAGCGGGCGGGCATCGGCGGCGGGCTGTTCGGCGCGGCCGCGCTGCTCGGCTTCTTCGGGCTGGCCGCCCTGATCACCGCGGCGATCGTCGCGGTCGACCTGAAACTGCCGCTGTGGGCGGCGGCCCTCATCATCGGCGGCGGCCTGCTGGCGCTGGCCGGCCTGCTCGCCCTGGCCGGACGGCACGAGGTGAAGAAGGCGGTGCCGCCGGTTCCGGACGAGGCGGTCGGCAGCATGCGGCACGACCTGGAGACGATCAAGGAAAGGGCGAAGCGATGACTGGCAGCGACCCCACCCCGCGCCGCGCGGACCCCGCTCTGGCGCAGCTCGAGGAGCAGATCGCGGAGACCCGCGAGCAGCTGGGACGGACCGTCGAGGAGCTGGCGGCCAAGGCGGACGTACCGGCGCGCGCCAAGGCGAAGGCGGCCGAGGCGGCCGCGCGGGTCCGCGGGTCCGCGCACCGGGTGGAGTGGCGTGGGCGCCACTCCGGGACCGGCGGCGCCGCGGATGCCGGCCTCGACCCCGGCCGTGACGCCGGCCTCGACCCCGGCCGTGACGCGGGCCGCGGCTCCGGCGTCGATCCCGCCCGGTCCGGGGCGCACCTGGCCGGTGCGGTGCACGGCGTCGGCGAGCGGCTCGCCCATCCCTCGGAGGACTCCGCCCGCCGGGCGTACGGGGCCGCGGCGATCGGGCTGACCGCCGCGACCGCCGGCGCCGCCGTCTGGGCCGCCCGCCACGAGTGACCCTCACGACCGACCCCCGCGACCGGCCCCGCGGGGCGCTCCCCTGACGCGGAAAAGGGCCGACGCGCGGGCGCGGCGGGGGAGCGGCACCCGTAGGGTGGGCCGGCATGAGCGTGGGACGCAGCATCGTGACGGTGCGCCCGGAGCCGGGCGCGTACGCGTGGACGTTCGGCGGGGCGCCGCCGATCGCGAGGATCGCACCGGGGACCGTACTCGACCTGTTCACCGAGGACTGCTTCGGCGGCCGGGTCCGCTCCGCGAGCGACCTCGTCTCGCAGGTGTGCGACTTCCCGTACCTGAACCCGCAGACCGGGCCCTTCCACATCGAGGGCGCCGAGCCGGGGGACACCGTCGCGGTGCACTTCGTGTCGGTGGAGCCGGCCAGGGACTGGGCGGCGTCCACCACCGTGCCGCTGTTCGGCGCGCTGACCTCGACGCACACGACAGCGACGCTGCAGCCGCCGCTGCCCGAGGTGGTGTGGATGTGGGAGCTGGACCGGGACCGGCGGACCTGCGCGTTCACCACGCGCGAGGGCGGCGTCAGGATCGAGCTGCCGATGGACCCGATGCACGGCACCGTCGGGGTGGCGCCGGCCAACCTGGAGGTGCGCTCCGCGCTCGTGCCGGACGCGCACGGCGGCAACATGGACACCCCGGAGATGCGCGCGGGCACCACCTGCTACCTCGGGGTGAACGTCGAGGGCGCGCTGCTCAGCCTCGGCGACGGCCACGCGCGGCAGGGCGAGGGCGAGACGTGCGGCGTCGCGGTGGAGTGCGCGATGAACACCGTGGTGATCGTCGAGCTGCTGAAGGGCGTCGCCACCCCGTGGCCGCGGCTGGAGTCCGACACCCACATCATCTCCACCGGCTCGGCCCGTCCGCTGGAGGACGCCTTCCGCATCGCCCAGCTCGACATGGTCCGCTGGCTGCAACGCGACTACGGGCTGGCGGAGTTGGACGCCTACCAGTTCCTCAGCCAGGCGGGCGAGTCACCGCTGGCGAACGTCTGCGACACGAACTACACGGCGGTGGCCAAGATCCGCAAGGCGTGGCTGCCGCCCGGCACCGCGCACCGCGACCTCCACCGCACGCTGCGCGACGCCGCCCGCGCGCTGCGCGTTGCATAGGATCGCCGCATGGAACAGCGAGTGTTGGGCCGTACCGGCCGTGACGTGTCCGTCGTGGGCCTGGGGACGTGGCAGCTGGGCGCGGACTGGGGCGACGTCCGCGAGCAGGACGCGATCGCCGTGCTGGACGCCGCGGTGGAGTCCGGGGTGACGTTCTTCGACACCGCGGACGTCTACGGCGACGGCCGCAGCGAGCAGTTGATCGGGCGCTACCTCAAGGACCGTCCGGACGCCGCGGTGTTCGTCGCGACGAAGATGGGCCGTCGCGCCGAGCAGCTCCCGGAGAACTACGTCCTGGACAACTTCCGCGCCTGGAACGACCGTTCGCGGGCGAATCTCGGCGTGGACACCCTCGACCTGGTGCAGCTGCACTGCCCGCCCACCGCCGTCTACTCCTCCGACGAGCTCTTCGACGCGCTCGACACGCTGGTCGCGGAGAAGCGCATCGCGCACTACGCGGTGAGCGTGGAGACCTGCGAGGAGGCGCTGGCCGCGATCGCCAGGCCGGGCGTCGCGAGCGTGCAGATCATCCTCAACCCGTTCCGGCTGAAGCCGCTGGAGCGGGTGCTGCCCGCCGCCGCCGCGGCGGGCGTCGGCATCATCGCGCGGGTGCCGCTCGCGTCCGGTCTGCTCAGCGGCAAGTACACCCGCGACACCGTCTTCGCCGCGGACGACCACCGCACCTACAACCGGCACGGCGAGGCGTTCGACCAGGGCGAGACCTTCTCCGGCGTCGACTACGCCACCGGTGTGGAGGCCGCCGTCGAGTTCGCCGCGCTCGCCCCCGAAGGGGCCACGGCCGCGCAGACGGCGCTGCGCTGGATCATCCAGCAGCCGGGCGTGAGCGCGGTGATCCCCGGAGCGCGCAACGTCGGGCAGGCCCGCGCGAACGCCGCCGCGGCCGCGCTGCCGCCGCTGCCCGACGCGACGCTCGACGCGGTGCGTGAGCTGTACGACCGCCGCATCCGGGCGCAGGTCCACGACCGCTGGTGACCGCCTGCTCGGCCGCCGGTACGCAGGCCTGTCGCGCGTACCGGCCCCGCGCCCACCGGCCCCGCGTCCTCGCGCCGGGGGCGGGGGGCTACCGTCGTCGGCGTGACGACCTTCACTGATGACGGCCACGCCGAACTCCCGGGCGCGAGCGGCCCCTACGCCACCACGGAGGCCGATCCGGCCGCGGTCGGCCTGATCCGCACCGCGTACGCGCCGGACCACGACGGCGACCCCGACCCGGGCGAGATCGTGTGGACCTGGGTGCCCTTCGAGGAGAACGACGGCCGCGGCAAGGACCGCCCGGTGCTGGTCGTCGCCCGTGAGAGCGGCGGCACCCTGCTCGCCGTCCAGCTCTCCAGCAAGCGCCACGACGAGGACCGCGAGTGGGTCGCCATCGGCGCCGGCCCCTGGGACCGTGAGGGCCGCGACTCCTGGATCGCCCTCGACCGCGTGATGCGGCTGCACGAGCGGGGCATGCGCCGCGAGGCGTGCGCGCTGGACCGCGGCCGGTTCAACCTGGTGGTGAACCGGCTCAGGGAGCTGTACGGCTGGAAGTGACGCCGCGAAGGGCCCGCCGCGGGGCGCTCAGGCCTTGGCCTGGGCGCCCTTCGACGCGGCGGCTTCGGTGGCGTCATCCGTCGCGGCGTCCGTGGCGTCGTCCGTGGCGGCGCTCTCCGGGCCGGCCTCGGCGTCCTCGACCTGATCCGTGTCCTCGGCCTGCTCCGGCTCGCCGCCCTCCTCGAAGCGGGCGTCCAGGACCTCGTCCAACCGCGCGGTCCACGCCTTGAGTTCGGCGCGCGAGGGCGCCTCCACGTCGGACTGGAACCAGCGGCGGGTGGACGTGTAGACGGTGACGCCGAAGCGGCGGCCGAAGCGCGGCGTGTCGATCTCGACGGCCTGGATCTCGTCCCAGCCGAACTCGGCGACCTCGCCGTCGAGGCGGAAGGTGACGCCGTCGCGGTCCGCGACGATCGCCCCCCGGCGGTCGGAGACCTCGAAGACCGGCTTGCCGTCGTCCTCCGGCTCCTCCTCGGCCTCTTCCGCCGGCTGCCCGGCCAGGGCGCCGTCCACGGCGTCAGCCGCGGGCGCGGCGTCGCCGTCGGCCGGTTCGGCGTCGGCGGCGGGCCGCGCGTCGGCCGGCTCGTCGGGGGCCGTCCCGGCGTCGGCGGCGGGCGCCGCCTCCGGGGCGTCCTTGACCTCATCGGCGACCGCCTCCCGCGCCGGCGCCGCATCGGCGGGCGGGCGCGGTGGCAGGAGGCCGGGAACGTAGGCCGGATCGACTCCGGCAGCGTGCGTCGGCGGGACCTTCGGACCTATGGGCTGCTCCACGGCCAGCAGTATGGCGGACGATCCTGTGCCGGCAAGGCCCGGCCCGGGCCAACGGCCGGTTCGTGGCCGACTTGCGATGTTTCCCGCCCGCCCCGGCCCGGTCCGTGTACCCGGCCGGGGTATCGGGGCCGCGCCCGCCGGGCGTCAGCCGGTGGTGAAGGTGAGCCCGCCGACCTCGGAGTAGAAGGAGTGGCCGTGGGTGAGGTTCGCCTCGGCCTCCGAGGAGATGGTGCCGGCGTGCGTGCGCATCATCGCGGTGTCGAGCTTCAGGCCGGGCGGCGGGGCGCCGACCGCGACGTGGGCGACCTCCTCCAGCAGCAGCTGGGAGACGGCGTGCTCGATCTGCTCCTTGAGCGGGCCGATCGTCTTGTTCACCAGGATGCCGATGACCTCCTGCTCGAACCGCTTGAGGATGCCGTCCATCAGCTTGTTCTGGAGCTCGATCTCGGCGACGGCGGCCGCCTCGGAGAGCCCGAGCGTGAACACCGCGGCGGCCTGGTCGCCGATCAGCTCGGCGGCGGCGATGCCGAGCTGGACGATGCACTCGTCCTTCATCGCCTCGACTCCGATCGCGGCGACGTCCAGCGCGTCGGCCAGCACATGGCAGCCGGTGATCAGGGTCTTCATGTGGCCCTGCGTCTGCGAGCCCCACACCTCGGCGAGCGCGGTGTACGACTGGGCGGCGTAGGACTCCTGCAGGCCGCCGGTGACCACGCCGTGGGTCACGTCGTGCGACGCCTGGCAGGAGTCGGCGTACCGGCGCAGGCCCTTGGCGGCGTCGCGCAGCTGGTCCTCGTCGATCTCGGGCCAGTTGAAGCCGAGGATGTTGACGACCTCGGCGAGCCAGTGCGGCAGGTTGATGGACATGAACCGGCCTCCCCCGTGCGGGCGCACCCCCCGGGTGCGCGCGGACTCTCAGCACTTCATCCTATGAGGCGGGACGTGCCGCCAGAAGGCGGCGGTTCCCGGCGCGGTCCGCCCCCCGGCCGTGCCCGCGGCCGTCCCCCCGGCCGTCCACCGCGGGCGGCGCGGCAACGGCCGCGGGGCCCGGGGGGATCGCTCCCCGCCGGGCCCCGCGGCCGTTCGGCGTGCCGTCGTGCCGCTCAGCCGCGCCTCAGGCGTCCGCTCACCGGAAGGACCGGAAGTAGGACAGGTTCGGCGAGCCGACGCCGGTGGCGACGTCGTAGCCGCTCACCGCGTTCAGCGAGGTGTCCTCGCCGAAGGCGACGAGGCGCGCCGCCAGCGTGCCGTTGACCAGGCCGAAGTCGGCGATGCTGCTCAGCGGGGTGCTGCTGTGCTGGGCCTGCCGGTCGACGACGTCGGTGACCACCCGCGAGCGGGCGTAGATCGACGGGTTGGCGAAGCCGACCGCGTGGTGCAGCGCCTGCTTCACGTCGGCCTGCACCGCGGCGAACTCCGGGGAGGAGACGCTGGTGCCGCCGTAGCCGCCCTCGCTGTAGTCGGCGCCGTCGGAGATGCCGACCAGCACCGAGGTGTAGAGGTCGCCGTTCATCGAGATGTCGGGCGTCACGCGCTGCGCGGTGCGGCTGTGCGCGCCGGTCATCAGCGTGTGCGAGACCGACTGCGGGACGACGCCGCGCTGGTACCACGGCTGCCCGAAGTCCTCGCTCTGACCGCCGCCGCCGCCGAAGTAGAACGGGGCCGGGGGCGCCGGCGTCCAGCTCTTGCCGTCGGCCGACAGGTTGGAGCGCAGGGTGCCCATGTCGGTCTCGAAGCCGTACGAGCCGCTCTTGCTGTCGACGCCGAGCGCGGTGCCGCCGACCGAGGTCGCCCACGGGTCGGAGTCGGGCCAGTTGGCCTGCGCGCGCGAGGTGTCGGCCTGGCAGTTCACGCCGGTGGCCGCCGCGAGCGGGCTGCTGTCGCCGCAGTCGCCGGCGGAGAAGCCGATGCCGATGCCCTCGACCGCGGCCTGCTTGAAGACCTGCTCGTAGGCGGCGATCTCCGACGCGGTGACGTCGGCGCCGTCCGTGGTGTGCATGATCTCGCCCCACGAGTTGGACACGACGTCCGCCAGGTGGTTGTCCACGATCGTGGTGATCGCGGCGAGCAGGTCGGTGTCGTCGCAGGAGTTCGCGCCGACGTAGACGACACCGGCGTCCGGGGCCAGCCCGTGCGCCATCTCGACGTCCAGCGCCTCCTCGGGCGCCCAGCCCTCGGGCCCGCCGCACAGGTCCTGGTTCGTCCACTGCGTCGGGTCGACGACCTCGCGGTACTGGCCCGGCTTGAACGCCTTGTCGCCGTGGTTGGTGGCGTACTGGTTCGCGTCCGCCTCCATGGTGGAGCTGCCGTACGCGTCCACGATGGCGACGGTCGCGCCCTTGCCGGTCAGGCCGGAGGCGGTGATGCCGTACGCCTTGCGCAGCTGCGACGGGTAGAAGGAGCACTGGTCGAACGGCACGGCCTTGTCCGTGTAGCCGGCCGGCGCGCCCTTGGCCAGCTTCTGGCCCCAGTAGTCCGAGCAGGTCGCCACGGTGGGCAGGCCGTCGGCCGGCGCGGCGGTCGCCGCCCTGGCGCCCTTGGCGGTCGCGCCCGACGGGTCGGCGGAGCTGCTGACCTTGACCGAGTCCGGCTTCGCGAGGTTCGTGCCGGCCGAGGTCAGGCCGGTGACGCCGAGGATCGCGCGGGACACCGAGGCCGGCACGACCACGTCGTGCGACGGCGCGTGCAGGAGCTTGCCCCGGACGCGGTAGTTGCGCACGCCGGTGCCGAACGCCTTGGTGATCGCGGCGTTGGTGCCGCGCACCTGGACGGCGTGGTCGGTGGTGCCGACCACGGTCAGCCCGGAGTCCTTCGCCCACTTCTGGACGGCGGAGACCTGCGCGGCGGTGGCGCCGAAGCGGGCCCTGTACGCCGCCGGGCTGAGGAACTTTCCGTAGCTCGCGCTCGCCGGGTCGGAGACCTCGGTGGCGTAGCGGGTCAGACCGGCCGCATCCTGCCCGGCGAGATAGACCGTTCCGGTGATCTCGGCGGCGGCGGGCACCGCGCCCGCGTCGGAGGAGGCGGTGGCCCAGGACGGGTGGCTGCCCGTGATGGTCTTCGCCGTGGCGGCGGGGTCCGAGGCCTGCGAGGGGCCGGCGAGCACCAGCGACCCGGCCACCACGGCCAGCGAGGCCGCCGCGACCACGCCTGCACGGGCCCGCAGAGCGCGGGGGTTCTTGAGTATGTCGGTAATGACGACTCCAACGTGAAGGTTCGATGGACGTTTCAGGCCAACTGCGCTGCGCCGGAAGGTCAGCGCTCGGCTGTAGTGTGCACGCCACTCATTGATGCTGGGAATGCTGATCACCGCTCCTTGGCTGGCCCTTTAACCACCGGCGCGATACCCGGTGCCCTTACATCACCTCAGATGTGGGCGACCCGTACGAGTTCGCCCCGCGGCGGGCACAAGTGGGGCCGCGTGGGTACGAATGGGGGACGCAGGTGTCCGCTCTCCGGTCGGCGGGGCCCCGAACCGGCCACCGCCGCCGGGTCCGAGGCGGCGTTCGGGGGCGTGCTCGCGGCCCGCTCGCACGACGGCCGGTGATACCCCAGGGGGGTATGGTGACCGCATGATCCACGCCATCCTGCACGCGCTGTCGATCACCGGTTCGATGACCTGGGAGATCACCTGGGCGCTGATCCTGGGCTTCGGGCTGTCGGCGGTGGTGCAGGCGGTGGTGCGCAAGTCGACCGTGGTCTCGCTGCTCGGCGACCACCGGCCGCGCACGCTCGCCGTCGCCGCGGGCCTCGGCGCGGCGTCCTCCTCCTGCTCCTACGCCGCGGTGGCGCTGGCGCGTTCCCTCTTCCGCAAGGGCGCGGACTTCACCGCCGCGATGGCCTTCGAGATCGCCTCGACCAACCTCGTCATCGAACTCGGCGTCATCCTGGCGCTGCTGATGGGCTGGCAGTTCACCGCCGCGGAGTTCACCGGCGGACCCGTCATGATCGTCGCCGTCGCACTGCTCTTCCGGGTGCTCCTCAAGCCGGACCTGCTGCACGCCGCCCGCGCCCAGGCCGAGCGGGGCCTGGCCGGGTCGATGGAGGGCCACGCCGCGATGGACATGTCGGTACGGCGCGAGGGGTCCTTCGCCCGGCGGCTCGGCTCCCCCGAGGGGTTCACCTCCGTGGCCCACGTCTTCGTCATGGAGTGGGCGGCGATCCTGCGCGACCTCGTGATCGGCCTGCTCATCGCCGGGGCGATCGCGGCGTGGGTGCCGGACTCCTTCTGGCAGGCGTTCTTCATCACCGGCCACCCCACCGCGGCCAAGGTCTGGGGCCCGCTGGTCGGGCCGCTCGTCGCCCTCGCCTCCTTCGTCTGCTCGATCGGCAACGTGCCGCTCGCGGTGGTCCTCTGGAAGGGCGGCATCAGCTTCGGCGGCGTCATCGCCTTCATCTTCGCCGACCTGGTGATCCTGCCGATCCTCAACATCTACCGCCGCTACTACGGTGCGAGGACCGCGGTGCTGCTGCTCCTCACCCTCTACGCCGCCGCCGTCGTCGCCGGCTACGCCGTCGAGCTCCTCTTCGGCGGGCTCGGCTGGGTCCCCGACCAGGCGGCGGCGGGGCTCCCCGCGGAGGGCGTTCGCTGGGACTACACCACGTGGCTCAACATCGCCTTTCTCCTCGCCGGAGGGGCGCTCCTCCTCCGCTTCCTCCGCACCGGCGGCGCGGCCATGCTCCGCATGATGTGACGCCCTCCCGGGCGTCGCCCGCGGGTCGCCACCGGCCCGGTGGACCACCGGCCGGTGGCCGGTTGCCCGCCGCGCCCCTGGAGGGGCGCGGCGCGGTCCGGGCGCAGCCCGGGGCTTTTGTCGTCACCGGCCCGGAGGGGCTGTTGCGGCCGCGGACCGGGCCACCGGCCGGTGGGTGGTCGCCCGCGCCGTTCCCCGCGCCCCTGGAGGGGCGCGCCGCGGTCCGGGGGCTTTGAGGGGCGCGGGGAACTGCGCGGCCAGCCACCGCGACGGCTGTACGTCGTCACCGGCCCGGAGGGGCAATTGCCGTCGCCACCGGGCCACCGGCCGGTGGGTGGTCGCCCGCGCCGTTCCCCGCGCCCCTGGAGGGGCGAGCCTTCCGGGCGCGGGCCGGGGTCTTTGAGGGGCGCGGGGAACTGCGCGGCCAGTCACCGCGACGGCTGTACGTCGTCACCGGCCCGGTGGGGCTGTTGCGGTCGCGGATCGGGCCATCGGCCGGTGGGTGGTTGCTCGCGCAGTTCCTCGCGCCCCTGGAGGGGCGCGCCGCGGTCCGGGCGCAGCCCGGGGCTTTTGTCGTCACCGGCCCGGTGGGGCTGTTGCGGTCGTGGCCGGGCCACCGGCCGGTGGGTGGTTGCTCGCGCCGTTCCCCGCGCCCCTGGAGGGGCGCGGCGCGGTCCGGGCGCGGGCCGGGGTCTTTGAGGGGCGCGGGGAACTGCGCGGCCGGCCGCCGCGAGGGCTGTACGTCGTCACCGGCCCGGTGGGGCTGTTGCGGTCGTGGCCGGGCCACCGGCCGGTGGGTGGTTGCTCGCGCCGTTCCCCGCGCCCCTGGAGGGGCGCGGCGCATTCCGGGCGCGGGCCGGGGTCTTTGAGGGGCGCGGGGAACTGCGCGGCCAGCCACCGGGACGGCTGTACGTCGTCACCGTCCCGGTGGGGCTGTTGCGGTCGCGGATCGGGCCATCGGCCGGTGGGTGGTTGCTCGCGCCGTTCCTCGCGCCCCTGGAGGGGCCCGGCGCCCAGCGCAGGCCGGGCGCAGGCCGGGCGCAGGCCGGGCGCGGGCCGGGTTCGGGGGGACGTTGCCGGGGCACCGGCACGTTCACCGGTGGAGGGCGGCGAAATGGCGAGCGTCAGCCGCCCACGTGAGGCGGGGAGCCCAGCCCGCCGCGCGGGCATGGCGGAGGAGCGCCGCGAGCCCGACGCGGGCCCAGGGGAACGCGCCGCCGTGCGCGCGCCGCCCGTCATGGAGCCGCACCTCCACGAGCTCGTCCAACTCCTCGTCCTGCGCCGCCTCGACGATGACCGTGCCGCGCGGCCCGGCGATCTCGGCGACCCGGCCGAGCAGGGCGGCCGGGTCGCCGCCGATGCCGATGTTGCCGTCCATGAGCAGGACCGTGTCCCAGCGCCCCTCCCCCGGCAGCGTCTCGAAGACCGAACGGACCAGCGCGGGCCCGCCGGCCCGCTCCGTACGCCGTACGGCCTCCGCGCTGACGTCGATGCCGAGCACCGGGACGCCGCGCGCGGCCAGCGAGCCGACCAGCCGCCCGGGTCCGCACCCGATGTCGAGAACGCTGCCGCGACATCGGCCCAGCACGGTGCGGTCGGCCTCGTCCGGCTCCGCGCACCAGCGCTCGACGTCCAGCGGCAGCAGCCAGCCGTCGCGGCGGTGCAGGAACAGCGGACCGCGGCCGGTCCGCAGCGCGTGCGTCCACGGGTCGGCGCTGCCCCAGACGTGGGGCGCCGAGGCGCCGGGCGCGGAGTGTGCGAGGACGCTCATCCGGCCGCCACCGGGTGCTTGACGCGGGCGAGTTCGGCCGCGAACCGGGTGTGCGGGGCGGCCGCGGCGACCACATCCGCGTCGTACGGGGTGTCGACGTCCCGCAGCAGCGGCAGGTCCCGCACGGTCAGCCCGGCGGCGGTGAGCCGTTCGCGCTGGAGCCGCCCGGTGTCGGGCCGCGACATCGGGACGCCGCGCAGCAGGGCGGGCTCCGGCCGGGCGAGGCCCAGCGCCCAGAATCCGCCGTCGTCCGCCGGCCCGAACCACGCGTCGGCGTGCGCCCACGCGTCCGGCGCGAGGACCTGCCGCAGCGCCTGCGCGCTCACCTGCGGCGTGTCCATGCCGATCAGGAGGGCGGGGCCCGCGCACTGCCCGAAGGCGGCCGCCAGCCGCTCGTCGAGGCCGCCCGCGACCTGCGGCACCACCTCGAAGCCGGCGGGCAGCCACGGCCCTGCCGCCCCGTCGAGCACCACGACGCGCCGCCGGGCCGGCATCGCGGCCACCGCCTCCAGCGTGTCGCGCAGCGACGCCTCCGCCAGCAGGGCGGCCTGCCGCGCCGAGTACACCGTGGTGAGCCGGGTCTTGACGCGCCCCGGCACCGGCGCCTTCGCCACCACCATGATGATCACCGCGACCGCCCTCCTTCTCCGCCCGGCAGGTCCGCGAGGACCTTCGCCATGTCGTGGACCGCCTGCCAGGTGCCGCGCCAAGTCCCGGTGACCTTGGACGCGCCGGTGCGCGGGTGGTACGGCACCGGGTGCTCGGTGACCCGCCAGCCCGCCTCGGCGGCGCGGACCACGGTCTCCAGGGGGTAGCCGCTGCGGCGGTCGGTCGGCGCGAGCGCGAGCAGCGCCTCGCGGCGGGCGGCCCGCAGCGGGCCGATGTCGTGCAGCCGCAGGCCGGTCCTGCGCCGCAGCAGCCGCGCGACGGCGAGGTTGCCGACGCGTGCGTGCGGCGGCCAGGCGCCCCGCCCGACCGGCCGCCGCCGCCCCAGCACGAGGTCGGCGCCGCCGTCCGCGATCTCCTGGACGAAGGCGGGCAGCAGCCCCGGGTCCATCGAGGCGTCGCAGTCGCAGAAGCACACGAACTCCGCCTGCGCCGCGAGCAGCCCGGCGTGGCACGCCGCCCCGAACCCGCGCCGCGGCTCGCGCACCACCAGCGCCCCCGCGGCCTCGGCGATCCGCGCCGACCCGTCGCTCGACCCGTTGTCCACGACGATCGCCCGCCACCCCCGCGGAATCCGGCCCAGCACCCAGGGCAGCGCCGCCGCCTCGTCCAGGCACGGCAGCACCACGTCGGCGACGGGCGTCCGCGCGGCGCCGGCCCCGGCGGGACGCGCGCCGGGCGCGGCCGCCGGCTCGGCGGAGGCGGTCACCGGCGGCCACCCCCCGCGGCCAGGGCGGCGTCGCCGGACACATCGGCGGACACGTCGGCGGCGGTGGCCCGTTGCGGGGCGTGGGCGAAGTCCGCCATGCCGGCGGCGAAGTCGACTTCGGGGCGCCAGCCGAGTTCGGCCCGCAGGCGCGCGCTGGAGGCGGTGATGTGGCGGACGTCGCCGAGCCGGTAGTCGCCGGTGACGACGGGGTCGGGGCCGCCGTGCGCGGTGGCGAGCGCGGTCGCCGCCTCGGCGATGGTGTGCGGGGTGCCGCTGCCGGTGTTGTAGGCGCGGAAGGAGCCGGGCGGCCGGCCCGGGAGCGCGGCGAGGGCCAGCACGTTGGCCGCGGCCACGTCCCGTACGTGGACGAAGTCGCGCCGCTGGCGGCCGTCCTCGAAGACCCGGGGGGCCTCGCCGCGGGCCAGCGAGGAGCGGAAGAAGGACGCCACCCCGGCGTACGGGGTGTCCCGCGGCATGCCGGGCCCGTAGACGTTGTGGTAGCGCAGCGACACCGCCCGGCCGCCGGTGGCGCGCGCCCAGGCTGCGGCGAGGTGCTCCTGCGCGAGCTTCGTCGCCGCGTAGACGTTGCGCGGGTCGGCCGGCGCGTCCTCGCCGACCAGGCCGGGCGCCAACGCGTCGCCGCACCGCGGGCAGCGCGGCTCGAAGCGCCCGGCCGCGAGGTCCGCGGGGTCGCGCGGCCCCGGGACGACCCGCCCGTGCGCGCCGCAGTCGTAGCGCCCCTCCCCGTAGACGACCATCGACCCGGCGAGCAGCAGGTCCGGTACGCCCGCCTCGGCCATCGCGGCCAGCAGCGTCGCGGTGCCGAGGTCGTTGCAGGAGACGTACGCCGGGGTGTCGGCGACGTCCTTGCCGAGGCCGACCATCGCGGCCTGGTGGCACACCGCGTCGACGCCGCGCAGCGCCGGCGCGAGAGCGGCCGCGTCGCGGACGTCGGCGTGGAACCACCGCGCGCCCGGCGCCGGGCGGGGCGGCGGCACGGGGTGGGCGGAGGGCAGCAGGGCGTCGAGGACGACCGGCTCGTGGCCGCCCGCGGTGAGCGCCGCGACGATGTGGGAGCCGATGAACCCGGCGCCGCCGGTGACGAGTACGCGCATGCCGCGACCCTAGGGTCCGATGACCCTGTGTGAGCTGTCGACGGCCCGGACACCACAGGTTCGTAAGGAATTCACGGCTGCGGCGGCTGGGGCCGGTGTGACCGTACGACCGGTGGGCGCGGTGGCCGCCGGTGACCGCGGACGCGCCACCAGCGGACGCCCAGCAGCGCGGCGGAGGCCGCGAAGAGCGCCGCGGTGATCAGCAGCCAGCGGCCGAGGAACACACCGGGCGTCAGGAGCGTCGCCGCCTGGTAGTGCGGGCCGGCGTCCTGCGAGATCAGCGGCCAGTAGACGAGCAGCAGGAGCAGCGACACGAACGCCGGGACGCGGACGTGGTTCAGCACCGCGAGCCGCAGCCATGCCGTGCGCACGTCCGGCTCGGCCGCTGCGGCGGCCGCGGCGTCCGTGCTGCCGCCGCGCACCCGCAGCACCCGGTGCAGCAGCCAGTCCGTCCCGCCGTACAGCGGCACCAGCACCAGGTCGTGGATGAGCGCCGCGCCGACGAACCACTCGGCGATCCCGCGCCAGTCGCCGTCGAGGAGCTTGGCGGCCGCGTATCCGCACAGCGCGAACGACGCGAGCAGGATCAGCAGGTGCAGCGGCGGCTGCCCGTAGACGGTTCTGAACAGCCGGGCGGGACCGCGCCGCTGCGGCCGCTTCCTGACGTCGCTCATGCCGGCTCCCCGAAATCGCTCGCGCCGAAGGTGAGTTGCCGCACCCACTTGGTGTTCATCACGCCGGGCGCGGCCGGCACGATGATCCGCGCGGGATAGCCGTGGTCGTACGAGAGCACCGCGCCGTTGACGCGCAGCGCCAGCAGCGAGCGCCCGTCGCGGACCTGGTTGGCGCGCAGCGCGACCGCCCGGAAGGAGCCGGCCGGCTGGACGGACTCCACGAACACCCCCGGCGGGTCGCTCGGGTAGCCCACCAGCCGGGCCAGGTCGCGCAGCCGTACGCCCTCCCAGTGCTGGTTCTCCGTGGACCACCCCTCCACGCAGGCGATCGGCAGCGCCGCGCGGTACTGGGCGAGCGCGTGCAGGTCGGCCAGGGTCAGGGTGGCGGCGCGGCCGCCGGGGCCGCGCACCACCAGCCGCCACCGCTCGCCGAGGTCCTGCGGCCTGATGTGCGCGATGGCCGCGGTCTTGTTGACCGGGAAGCCGTTCGGCCCGCTCCCGGGATCGCGTCCGTGCGGGGCCAGCAGCGCCGTCTCGCGCAGCGGCCCGCCCAGGCTCTGCCCCGCGGTGACCGCGAACAGCGCCAGCGAGCCGAGCCCCACCATGCCGAGCGCGCCGCGCCGCGACATCGTCGGCTCGGCCGGGTGCGAGGACACCAGGCCGCTGTCGTCCTGCGGCTCGGGCCGGGTGCGCGCGGTCGGGGTGCGCAGTTCGGCGCGGAAGTCGCGGCTGCGCAGCGCCCGCACGGTCCGCGGCAGGCGCAGCGCCACATGGGCGGCGAGCGCCCCGGTGAACACCCACGCGCCGTAGAAGTGCAGCGGGTAGAACGAGCCGGGGAAGAGGTAGTCGAGCTGCGCGTTGAGCAGCCCGGTGACGAACTCGAAGAGCGCGCCGCCGACCAGCAGCAGCAGCGAGAGCCGGTCCAGCGCGTGCGCGAGGGACCGCACCGGCGGCATCGTGAAGAGCTTCGGCACCACCGACCAGAGCTTGGCGAGCAGCACCGGCACCAGCACCACGCCGAGGGTGACGTGCACGCCCTGGTTGAGCCGGTACAGCCAGGCCGGGTGGGTCGGCCAGGAGAACAGGTAGAAGCCGAGCAGGCCCTTGGCCGGGGTCTTGTCGTTGAGCGGCGACAGGTCGGGGTTGTAGGCGGCGTAGGAGAGCAGGCCGGTGAGGAACAGCACCGGCAGGCCGGCCAGCAGCACCGCCCCGAAGACCGACGTCAGCCAGGGGCCGCGCAGCGGGCTGCGCCACGGCCCTGCGGGGAGGCGGGGCCGGGCGGTCCGGCGAGGAGCGTTCATGGCTGGCGACCCTAAGCCGGGGCGCGGGCGATTCCGTCGCACCGACTCATGACGAAAGTCTGACGTCGGGGCCGCGTCCGCGCGCGGCGCGGCCGCCGCTCCCTACGGTGGGCGGGTGACCCCCACGCCCCCGCCGCCGCCGAACCCCGTGCCGAAACTGCCGGACGTGCCGTCCGCCGCCCGCCCGCCGGAGCCCGTACCGCCCGCGGCCGCGTCCTCGCCGACGTCCTCGCCGACGGGCGCCGCCAAGGACCGGGGCCGGCGTCGCGACCTGGCGGCCGCCGGCTGCGGCCTGCTGCTCTTCGCGGCCGTCGCCGCGATCGGCGCGTACCTCCAGCGCGACAGCCCGGTGCTGCGCTCGCCATGGCCGCCGCTTGAGGCGTGGTGGGGTCCGCACGCCGGTCCCGGCACGCCCGCCGCGCTCGTGGTGGCCGCGGCCGTCGTCGGCTACGGCCCGGGTTTCGCCGCACGGCTGCCGTCGAGGGCGCTGCCCTGGGCGGTGTGGGGGGCCGCGATGGCGTGGACGTGGTCGCTCGCGCTGGTCGACGGGTGGCAGCGCGGCGTGGCGGGACGGCTCACCGACTCGGGCGAGTACCTGCGCGGCGTCGGCCGGTTCGAGGACGACGGCGTCGGCGCGACGCTGCGCGACTTCACCCGGCACATCCTGCTCCACTCGCCGGACCACTGGGGCACCCACATCGCCGGCCACCCGGCGGGCGCGGTGCTCACCTTCGTCGGTCTCGACCGGATCGGGCTGGGCGGCGGCGTGTGGGGCGCCGTCTTCTGCATCACGACGGGCGGTTCGGCCGCCGCGGCGGCGGTGGTGACGCTGCGGCTGCTCGCCGGCGCGGAGACGGCCCGCCGCGCCGCGCCCTTCCTCGCGCTCGCCCCCGGCGCGGTCTGGACGGGCGTCTCCGCGGACGGCTACTTCGCCGGTGTCGCCGCGTGGTCGCTGGCGCTGCTCGCGATCGCCGTGACCCGCCGCCCCTCCGCGACGGCGCCACGGACGTCCGCCGCGGCCGCCGCGTTCGGCTGCGGCCTGCTGCTCGGCGCCGCGGCCTACCTCTCGTACGGCCTGGTGCTGCTCGTGATCCCGGTGCTGGTGCTGCTGGTGTGCGCGCGGACGATGCGGCCGCTGCCGTACGTGGTGCTCGGCGCGGCCGTGGTGGTCGCCGCGTTCAGCGCGGCGGGCTTCGACTGGTGGCAGGCGTACGGCCTGCTGCGCACCCGGTACTTCGAGGGGTACGGGGGCATCCGCCCGTACGCGTACTGGTTCTGGGGCGACCTCGGGACGGTGGTGGCGGCGGCCGGGCTCGCGTCCGTGGCCGGGCTGCGCCGCACGCTCGCCGGGGCGCCGGTCGCGCTGCGGGGTCTGCGGCACGCCTGGCGCCGGGGGAGCGGCGCGGACCCGGCGAGCGGGCGCGCGACGGCCGCGGTGCTGCTGCCCTGCGCGCTGCTGCTCGCGATGCTCGCCGCCGACCTGTCCGGCATGAGCAAGGCGGAGACCGAGCGCATCTGGCTGCCGTTCACGCTCTGGCTGCCGGCGACCGCCGCGCTGCTGCCGCGCCGCGACCACCGGGGCTGGCTGGCCGCGCAGGCGGTCACCGCGCTGCTCGTCAACCACCTGCTGCTGACCGGCTGGTGACCGGCTGAGGACCCGTCCCCGCCGCGGGGGACGGGGCCGGGGTCAGCCGTGGTGGCCGCCGCCGCCGTCGAAACCACCGTGGCCCATGCCGTGGCCGCCGGCGTCGTGGCCGCCGTGACCGTGGCTGTGACCGTGGTCGGGGGCGTGCCCATGGTGGTGATGGTGCGAGCCGGAGGACGGGGCGCCGGCATCGCCGGCCCCGGGGAAGCCGTCCAGGTCCGGCCCGCGACGGGGCCCTCGGCCGAGGCCGCCCGAGCCGGGACCGCCGCGCCGCCGGCGGCCGCGTATCGCGGCCAGCACCAGCAGCAGCGCCATCAGGAAGACCCCGACGGCCAGCAGCCGCACGATGTCCGTCGCGCCAGAATCCGTCTGCACAGCGCCCCCCGTGTCCCGTTCGTGACGACCCGTCGGACCGGGCCCCGAGGCCGAGTCTTCGGCACGGCCGGGCGGGTGTCACGCCACTTGATGAGGTTCTGAGCTTCCGGGACATTCCGGCCGGGGCCGCGGATCGGCAGTCCGCGGCCCCGGCGCGGGTCAGGTGTTGTTGGCGAGGTTCTTGAGGCCGGACAGCGGACCGTTGAAGTAGTCCTGGTCGCCCGGGAAGGTGCCGGAGTCGGCGTGCTGCCAGAAGGTGTAGAAGGGCCAGCCGGCCGGCAGCGTGCCGACGGTGGAGGCGTAGCGGGCGACGAACAGCGGGTGCTTGGAGGCGTAGAGCGAGGTGTTGCCGGTGCACATGGTCCACCAGGCGGTGGTGGTGTAGATCGTCGCCCAGCGGGTGGTCTTGGCGTGCACCTCGTTGACGAACGCGCTGATCCAGCTGCGCATCGCGCTCTGGCTCAGGCCGTAGCAGGCCGCGCCCTCCGGGTACTCGATGTCCAGCAGCGGCGGCAGCGTCTGGTTGTCCTTGGACCAGCCGCCGCCGTGGCTGACGAAGTAGTCGGCCTGCGCCTTGCCGCCGGAGTTGTCCGGGCGGGCGAAGTGGTAGGCGCCGCGGATGAAGCCGGCGTAGTAGGCGTCGGTGTAGTTCGAGTTGAACTTCGGGTCCTTGTACGTGGTGCCCTCGGTGGCCTTGATGTACGCGAACCGGGCGCCGTTCTTGTAGGCGGTCTTCCAGTCGACGGTGCCCTGCCAGTTGCTGACGTCGAACCCGGGCGTGCGCGGGATGCTCGACGTGGAGATCGTCGCGCCGCTCCCGGTCTTGCGGCCTTCGTGGGCGGCCACGGTCGAGCCCAGCCAGTCGCGCTCGGGGTGCGCGGGGGCGGCCGGGGTGAGGTGCGGCGCGTGCTGCGAGGCGGGCGCGGCCGCGGCCGCGGGGCCGGCCGGCGTGGCCGCCGGGGCCTGGGTCGAGGCGGCCAGCAGCGCGGTCACCGCGGCCACGACGGCGCTGAGGCCGACCAGTGGTCGGCGCAGACCGAGCCGGGTGCGGGGGCCGGAACGGGTGTGGTGCAGGTGCATGGGTGCCTCCCAGGGGACGGGGTGAAGCTTTGGCGTGCGCATGTCATAGCTGTCATCGTGCGCGGAGTTTTTCGCGGGGCGGTTGGCCCAGTTTGTCCTATTTGATCAGTGCGGGCCGCGTATCCCTCGCGGGACACGCGGAGTCCCGCCCAGCGCTCGGCGCGCGGCCGCTTCTGCGGGGGCACGAGCCCCTGCGGTCCGGGCGCGGCCCGGGGGCCTTTCGGGGGCGCGAGGAACGGCGCGGCCAGCCACCGCGAGGGGTGTGCGTCGTCACCGGCCCGGACGGGCTGTTGCGGTCGCAGACCGGATCACCGGCCGGCGGCCGGTG